>JAISTA010000027.1 GCA_031272845.1 Oscillospiraceae bacterium | reverse complement strand
TTCTGCGCGTTCAGCAGGTCGTAAATCTGGTACGACGAGTTGATGTCAAGTCCGCGCACCGGATACGCCGTAATCAGCAGCTCCGGATTTTCGGCGATTTCGCGCCCGACAAGCACCTTTTGCAGATTGCCGCCGGACAGAAGACGCACGGGCGTTGCAAGCCCCGGCGTTACAACCTGAAGCTCGCGTACGATCCGCTCGGCAAGCTCGCGCGGCTTTGTGCGGTGCAGGAACACACCTGCGCCCTGCCTGTGACGCTTAAGCGTCACGTTATCCACAATGTTCATTCCCGGCGCAAGGCCGACGCCGAGCCGATCCTCCGGCACAAACGCGGCTGACACGCCGAGCGCGCGAATTTGCTTCGGCGAAAGTCCCGTAAGCTCCGTTTCCCCGCCGCTCTGCGGGTAAAACACAAGGCTGCCGCTTTTGACGGCGCAAAGACCCGCGATTGCCTCGCACAGCTCCTTTTGCCCGCTGCCTGAAATGCCCGCAATGCCAAGGATCTCGCCGGAAAACGCCTCAAACGAAAGCCCCTCCAGAGCGCTTAGGCCGTCCGCCCCGAAAACGCTGAGCTTGCGGACCGCAAGGCGCAGAGCCTTGTTTTCAACAGGCGGACGCTCAAGCTCAAGGCTGACCTGCCTCCCAACCATCATCTCCGTCAGCTCGGCGGGCGTTGTATCCCGCGTTTTTACCGTGCTGATCAGCCGTCCGCGCCGCATTATCGCCACGCGGTCAGACACCGCCATAACCTCGTGCAGCTTGTGCGTTATGATTACAACCGCGCGGCCGTCCGCTTTCATATTGCGCAGCACCGCAAAGAGAGAATCCGTTTCCTGCGGCGTTAACACCGCCGTCGGCTCGTCGAGAATCAGAACCTCCGCGCCGCGATACAGTACCTTTAATATTTCGACTGTCTGTTTTTCCGAAACAGACATGTTGTATACTTTTTTATTCGGGTCAAGGTGAAAGCCGTATTTCTCGCAGAGACCGCGGAGCTCGTCCGCCGCCTGCGCGGACTTTTTCGCCTCCGGCATTCCGAGAACAATGTTCTCAAGCGCGGTGAAAACCTCTACCAGCTTGAAATGCTGGTGCACCATACCAACGCCGAGGTCAATCGCGTCCTTCGGGCTTCTTATCTCTACGGGCTTACCGTCAAACGAAAAGCCGCCGGAGGTCTGGTAGTAAATCCCGGCAAGCATATTCATAAGCGTCGTTTTCCCGCTTCCGTTTTCTCCGAGTACGGAAAGAATCTCACCCCGATAAATATCGAGGCTGACATCGTCGTTTGCGACCGTGTCCCCGAAGTGCTTTGTTACATTTTTTAATTCAATAAAGGGCTTATCCATAGTCTGCTACTGCAAAAAAAGGGGGCCGCTTGCACCGCCCCCTTTATTGCTGTTTTCTCTACTGTATCTTGGTGATTCCGGGCATATCAATGTCAAACGACGGGGCTGACTGTTCCGCGCTCTCGTCGTAGTAAGCGCCGTCCGTCAGAAGCTCTGACTTTCCCTCGTCCTTGAACGCCTGAACTACAATATCTCCGGAGAAGACGTGCAGCCCGCCGCGAAGTCTCTCCTCAGCCGCCTCAACGGCTTCCTTTGTGCCCGCTGCGGCGATTGCGTCATTGAGCGGCGAGAGATAAACCGCGCCGTCTGTAAAGCCCTGGCACCAGTCTGTTGAAAGCGTGCCGCCGTCCAGCAGCGTCTTGACCGCATAGGTGTAGTAAACGCCCCACTTAACGCGGGCTGAAACGAGCGAGGCCGTCGGCGCGGCGGAAATCATATCCGCGTTGTAGCCGACCTGGAACGCGCCAAGCTCGGCCGCCGTCGTCGCGGGAGCCGTCGTGTCGCTGTGCTGAGAGATAACGCCCGCGCCGCGCTCGATAAGCGCCCTTGCCGTCTGCGCCTCAAGCGTCGGATCCGACCAGCTGTTTGTGAACATTACGTCCATAATGACCTCAGGATAAACGCTCTTTGCGCCGAGATAGAACGCCGTGTAGCCTGAAATAACCTCGGCAAACGGGAACGCGCCGACATAGCCGAGCTTCGGGTTGCCGATTTCCTTTGCCTTTAAGCCGGCGACGATACCGGAGAGGTAACGCGCCTCAAAGATTTTCGTGAAGTAGTTGTGTACGTTTTTGAGCTCGCTTCCGGCCGCCTGATAGCCCGTTGCGTGGCAGAACTGAATATCCGGGTAGTCCTTTGCGACCTCAAGCACGTAATCCTCATGACCGAAGGAATCCGCAAAAATAATGTTTGCGCCGGCCTCCGCAAGCTCGACAAGCGCCGTGCGGCATTCGTCAGACTCGGGGATATTGCGCTTGACAATGATTTGCTCGTCCTTAATACCGAGCGCGGCGGCCATTTCCTTGATGCCCTCCATGTGGTTGAAGTTATAGCCGTTATCGTCCTCAGCCCCGACTAAAACAACGCCGATTTTGATTGTTGCGGCTGTAATTTCTCCTGCGGGCGCGGACGGCGTCGGCGAGTCCGTGGGCTTTTCCTTAGGCTTACAGGCGAAAAGCGAGGCCGTGAGCGCAACGCACAAAAGCAAAGCAAAGATTTTTTTCAGCATTAAATTTACCTCTTAAAAATGTTGATGAATTATATTGTATTTTGATATTATCGCAAATGCCCCCTCTTGTCAAGCCCCCATAGGCACGATTTTTGCAAATTAGTTGTGAAAAAAATTTGTTTGTGGTACAATCAGTATTAAGAAGCGGCATTTTGTCGAACAAGCCGCCCTGAAAAAACAGCAATTTCCCGTATGTGAGATAAAACATGAGCAAAACCCTGTACCTTTCCGACCTTGACGGCACTCTGCTTGACGGACGCTCCGAGCTTTCCCCGCGCACCCTTGCCACGCTACGGCGACTGATAAACGACGGCCTGCATTTTAGTATAGCGACGGGTCGCACTGCGTTTTCAACTGAAATTGTATTGCGCGGACTGAACCTGCGTCTGCCGGCGATTCAGCAAAACGGCGTGTATTTGTACGATTTTGCGGAGAAAACGCTGCTGAATGTGCAGTATATCCAAGAGCCCGCGCTGACACGCGTATTCGATTTTACGCGCGACTCCGGCATTCTTCCGCTTGTGTACACCGTGCGGGACAATGTGCAGACAACGCACTACGAGCGCGTTACAAGCGCGAACATGCAGGCGTTTTTGGATCTCCGAGAGAAAAAGTACAAGCAGCGGATACCGAGGGTCGACAGACTGGAGTCCCTGTCCGGCGATGGCGTAATTTATCTCTGTTTTATAGACACGAAGGAGCGTCTTGCTCCGCTCGCCGCAGCCGCGCGTGAGCTTCCGGGCATTTGCGCAATGTACAGCCGCGACGTGTCGCTTCCCGGAGATGTTTGGCTGCTTGAGCTGTTCAGCAATACCGCGTCTAAGGCAGCCGGCGCAAGGTATCTGCGCGAATACGGCGGGTTTGACCGCATTGTGGCCTTCGGCGATGGTATAAACGACCTGCCGCTGTTTGCAGAGTGCGAGGTCGGTATAGCGGTCTCCAACGCGTCGGACGAGATAAAGTCCGCAGCAGCTGAGGTTATCGGGGCGAACACGGAGGATGCTGTTGTGCGGTGGCTGGAGGAAAACGCGGAGCTTTAGGGGGCGGGGCTTTGGGGTTGCGGCGGTGCGGATGTTCTTTTCGACGCAAATCTTACAGCGGGAACGAAAAGTTCTCTGTTTGGAGCAGGTTGCTATGTTTGGAATAGGGACTCGGCTGCTCTTCGCGGCGACGCTAGAGCGCCTACGCGGCGGGCGGTTACTTTTTCCGCTTCGCCGGAAAAAGTAACCAAAAAGGGGCGACTTCTTTTAGAAAGAAGCAAATCTTTTTTATGCCGGGCA
>JAISTA010000024.1 GCA_031272845.1 Oscillospiraceae bacterium | reverse complement strand
TGCCCGGCATAAAGCGATTTTGCTTCTTTTCTCAAGAGAAAAGAAGTCGCCCCTTTTTGGTTACTTTTTCCGGCGAAGCGGAAAAAGTAACCGCCCGCCGCGTAGGCGCTTTAGCAGTGAATAGAAGAACAGCTAAATCCCTATTCCAAACATAGCAACCTGCGCCCAACAGAGAACTTTTCGTTCCCGCTGTAAGATTTGCGTAGAAAAGAACACCAAGCAACGCCGCAAGCACATCCCCCCCTTCGCACAAATTTCCCCAGCCACTGTATAATCCCCGGCACTTTCGGCAACAATAATGTTACAAACTACTTACCTGAGGTAAAAAATATGCCCACAAAAACCGCAGCAAGGCCTGCAGGCCGCTCCGCGACAGCCGTAAAAGCAAGACCCGCCTCGCATATGTCCGCGGCGCGTTCATCCGCCTCCGCGCGCAAATCGTCCGCGTCTTCTGTGCGCTCAGCGTCTTCCTCCAAGGCCTCCTCATCGTCTTCAACGATGAAATCCGCGTCAAAAACCCCGCAGCCGTCCTCTAAGCTGACCGAAAAAGAGGTCACGCTGCTGAACGAAACAATATCCCACGAGCAGCTTTGCATCGCCAAATACCGCAACGCGTCGCGTTTGGCCTCCGTGCGCGAGCTTCAGCAGATTTTCACCGAATGCCAGCAGCATGAGCAGAACCACCTGACCACGCTGAACCAGATTCTGACTGACGGCGTGTACAAAAAGCCGGCGGGCTCGACCGGCGCGTCCTCCGGCGGCAGTTCCTCCGGTATGACGCAGTCCGCCTCGTCCGGCGGAGCGCAGAGCGCAAAAACGCCCGCGCAGTATAAGGGCGACTTTGAAAAGGACAAGTATCTCTGCACGGACTCGCTGTCTATGGAAAAATACGTCTCCGGCGTGTATGACACGGCGATTTTCGAGTTTGTCAACACAAAAAACCGCGACGCGCTGAACTTTATCCAAAAGCAGGAGCAGCAGCACGGCCAGAAAATCTACGCGTATATGGCCAAAAACGGAATGTACTGATAAGGGCGCGCGATTCAGTCTGAACAAAAGCCCCGCTTCGGGAAATGAATTCCCGAAGCGGGGCTTTTTTGTTTGGCGTATCTGATTTTCAAGCAAAACGCTTTGCCGCTGAGCAAGCGGCCGCGCGCCGTCACGCTAAAAGATAGTTGTTTTTACTGTAATTCCTGTAGGTTTCCATGTATAGCCTGTTTTGACAAACGCGTTTCCATTATAAATGTCAAAGGATTTCATCGTGTAAATCGGCCAATGCTCTATTCTGCCGTTTTTGTAAAGCGGTATTGTAACCGAATAGGACTTTGTGAAGGTATGGGACGTGCCAAATGTGTACCCGACCTTTATTTCAACAATTTTCTTAACGTTAATGTTGAGCCCGAATTGCCAGTTAGATGTCGTTGTCTCCACATAGCTGCCCGAAACCGTTCCGCCGCCGTATACATAATCTGCTTTAACCTCGTCCGGGAAATAGTACTGGTTGCCCATAGTGACGACATTTCGTACATTATAACTCGCCGGAGGCTGTGGCCCGGGCGTAACTGTCGGCGCGGCGGCATAAACTGCAGGCGCCGCGTCCATAAGTGCCTCCCGCGTTATGGTAAACTCAAATATTTCTTTTTTAACTTCCGCCGCGTATGCCTTTGTATAACCGTATTCCTTCGCAATTTTCGCGAGGGTCACCTTGTCTGTTACTGTGTACACAAAGGTTACGGCGGCCTCTTCTGATGCTTTGCCTTTAGCGTCTGATGTTATAAGACGGCTATCGTTAAAAACAACAACGCCTTTTTTAGCTAACAGCGTTCCTTGCTTGTATGCCGATACTATTTCTTCCATAAGCTCGTCCGCCACAGGCATTATACTGTCCGCGACAAACGGCTCTTTCGCCGGAATTCCGTAACTGACCGGCGGCTCGGCGTCTGAGGCTTCGGCAACTACCGGCGCGTTTGTAAACACAATGCCGGCAAGCAACATTACGGCAAGGCATCCGGACAAGAGAATTTTTAACACGTTCTTTTGCCTAACGTTAGGTCTTTTATCTGTGTGTTCCTTGGACAAATATTTGCGCTTACTGTTCATGGTCATTTTGTTGCTCCTATTGTTAATATTTGTTTGACTGGGCACCCAACGCGTAACCTTAGTGTAATTACAATGTTATTATATTACCAAACAAATGAAAAAGCAATACAAAGTTTATGGCGGGGGGAGGAGGATTCTACCAATTATCCCATTAACCGGGAGCGCGACGTACAAGACGCAAAAAAGTGCACCTGCAAAATGCTAAAAAACCGTGCGACGAGAGTTGCCGCTTTTCAATAATACGCAGTGATTATTCCAAGTTGGCGTTTGCCACGAGTAGTTTTCAAAAAAACCGTAACCCATTAAAAAAGTGCTTGCATTCGCGCACAAACCTGCTATAATAAGAGAAAAACCTGTGAGGTATAAAAACTATGTTAAAATCAACCGAGGTTCTGAAGAAGTCCGGCACGTTTTATGTTGCGACGCTTGAGAACAATCAGCCGCGCGTCCGCCCGTTCGGCGCTGTCGGCGAGATTGACGGCTCAACGTATATCTGCCTGAACAATCAGAAGAAGGTATATCAGCAGCTTATCGCGAACCCGAAAATCGAAATTTCCGGGATGTTTGAGGGCAAGTGGTTCCGCCTGTGGGGAAAGGCCGTGCGCGACGACCGCGTCGAGGCGCGCACACAGATGATAGAGCAAAATCCCGGCCTTGCGAATATGTATAAGCCGGACGACGGACTGTACGAGGTCTTCCGCCTTGAGGACGCGCATGGAGCTGTCGAGAGCTTTACCGACCCGAAGGAAGAGTTTTAAGTAGAAGCTCTTTTTGTCCGCTTTTTGGCGGCACAGCACAATACACCGCCGGATTGCAGCTGCAATCCGGCGGTTTGTTTTGCCTCAGGTTCGCTTGCGGCGGCTGTTCTAATGGGTGCTGCTGTGCAATACATATTTATGAGGCG
>JAISTA010000230.1 GCA_031272845.1 Oscillospiraceae bacterium | reverse complement strand
AAAAGATTTGCTTCTTTCTAAAAGAAGTCGCCCCTTTTTGGTTACTTTTTCCGGCGAAGCGGAAAAAGTAACCGCCCGCCGCGCAGGCGCTCTAGCTTCGCTATAAAGAGAAGCCGAGTCCCTATTCCAAACACCGTAACCTACGCCGCACAGAGAATACCTATTTCCCGCCAATAGATTACCGTAGCAAAGAACACCACCCACGCGGCAAAGTAAAAGCAACAGCCCAACACGAAGCCACTCCCCGGCGTCAGCGCCCGCCGGAATTCCTCTCCTCTTGACATTTTCCGATTTTTATAGTATGATATACTAAATTGCTGTACTGTACTCTGTAAGACTATCTCTAAAAGGGTGACCAACACTAAAATTGCGCAGAAGGCTTGAACAAATAAATACCGCCGTATCGGACTATCTAAAGCGAACAGACTTGTTTATGCTTGTTTTTTGCATTATAGCCTCGCTTTACGGGCTGCTGCTTGTTTCAAGCGCTTCGCGGGTGAACGGCCGGACGAATACGAGCCAGCTTGTCGTCCAGTCGATCGGAATCGTTCTCGGAATCGGCGCTTTTGTGGTGCTGTCGAAATCCTCCCTGAGCTTTGTGCGCCGCCGCTGGATTGCGTTTTCAGCCGTCGGACTGCTTTTTATAATGTCGCTCCTTGTTTTCGGCAAGGGCGGAGACGAAACTGGCAACCAGGCGTGGATACGCTTTACGGCGCTAAACATCGGAATTCAGCCGGCGGAGGTCGTAAAGCTGCCGTTTATCATTATAGTTGCGCACCTGTTTTCAAAGGACAGGGAGACGAGCGTGCTGAATATGCCGGCAAACGCGTTTCGCGCGCCGCTTTTGTTTCTTGTTTTTGCCGGGACAATCGTTATTGTTTCAGGAGACCTCGGCTCAAGCCTTGTTTACTTATTTATATTGATATTTATGACTTTTTCGGCGGGAATCTACAAGCGGTGGATACTTCTGGAGGCGGCTTTTGCGGGCGGAGGAGTTGTTGCTCTGTGGAATTTTGTATTAAAAGACACGCAGAAAAACAGAATACTTGCGCCGTACGACCCTTCGATTGACCCGACGGGAAGGAATATAACGTGGCAGCCGCGTCAGTCGGCAAAAGCAATCGCTGACGGCGGGCTTTTCGGGCAGGGACTGTATAAGGGCAGGCTCACGCAGGCGGGGGCAATCCCGCAGCAGCACACTGACTTTATTTTTTCGGCGGCTGGAGAGGAGTTCGGGTTTATCGGCTGCATGCTGATAATAACGCTTCAACTGATTATTATCGGGCGCTGCATTTATATCGGCTGCCGTACAACGAACAAGTTCAGCCACCTTATCTGCATCGGCGTTGCAGGGATGCTCATCGGCCAGATGGTGGAAAACATCGGAATGTGCCTTGCGCTGCTGCCCGTTGTGGGCATAACGCTGCCGTTTTTCTCATACGGAGGAACGTCTGTAATGGTGTGCTTCGCGACTGTCGGACTTGTCGCGCAGGTTAAGTATAACGGGGACTTTGTGCCGCTGAAAAAGGCGGGAAGGCGCAGGTATATGTCCAGTGGCTGATATATTGCCGGCAGCTAACGCAAGAGAGCGCTGGGAGCAAACGGAGTACAAAATTCTCGCGCCGTACGCCGCAAAGGCGGGCGCTTCTCAGGGAAGACGCGTTTTTGAGGAGGAGAGCGGCACGCGCACGGCATATCAGCGCGACGTTGACAGGATAACGCACTCCAAGGCGTACCGCAGACTGATACATAAGACGCAGGTTTTCCTGTCACCGAAGTCGGAGCATTACAGAACGCGGCTGACGCACACGCTTGAGGTTTCGCGAATTGCGCGCACGATCGCGCGGGCGCTCGCGTTAAACGAGGACTTGACCGAGGCGATCGCCGCCGGGCACGATCTCGGCCACGCGCCGTTCGGGCACGCGGGAGAGCGGGCGCTAGACGCGATGCTAAAGCAGTATGACCCGGAGCTGTCGTTCAGGCACTCGGAAAACAGCCTGCGCGTCGTAACCTCAATCGAGAAGAACGGCGAGGGCTTAAACCTCACTCTTGAAACAGAGGACGGCATACTAAATCATACGCATTCGGGCAGCCCCGCGACGCTTGAGGGCAAGGTCGTGCGCCTGTCAGACCGGGTGGCGTATCTGAACCATGACTGCGACGACGCGATACGCGCGGGGATACTCGCCCCGTCGGACCTGCCGGAGCTTGTGCGCAAAACGCTGGGCGAACGCGTGAGCGACAGGATAAACGCGCTGGTGACGGACGCGATTGCGCAGTCCCGCCCGCAGGACGGGGTTATCGCCCTGTCAGACAAATTTTCTGAAGCGTATCAGCTGTTTTTTCAGTTTATGACGGACAGTGTTTACAAGAACCCAACGGCCAAAAAGGAAGAGGCGAAGGTTCAGGACTTAATTTCGGCGCTGTTTAAGTATTATTACGGAGCGGCCGAAAAAATGCCGTCTGAATTCATAAAAATTGCCGAACGGGACGGAAAGCTCTCCGCCGTGTGCGGATATATCTCCTGTATGACGGACAATTACGCGATTGACAGGTTTACTGATTTGTTTGTGCCGAAGATTTGGGCAAAGGGCGGCTGAGCGGGAAAATATAAAAGCTGCGGGGGAACGTCTTGCCGAGAATACCTGAAAAATTCATAGACGATCTGGTAGCCCGCACGGAAATTGAGGACGTTTGCGCGGATTACGTGCAGTTTGCGCGCCGAACGGGCGCGCGCGCCGTTGCGCTGTGCCCGTTTCACAGCGAAAAAACGCCGTCGTTTACAATCAACAGCGATATGAATACGTTTTACTGCTTCGGCTGCCACAAGGGCGGCGGAGCCGTAAGCTTCATAATGGAGATTGAAAACGTACCGTTCACAGACGCAATTGAAATTCTCGCGAAAAAGCAGGGGCTGACCGTCCCGTATGAGCAGACGGCGGGTCGCAGCCGTGAGCCGGAGGCGACCTCGCGAAAGCGTATCATTGAGGCGAACACGGCCGCCGCGCGGTTTTTCTACAGCCAGTTGGGTATAGGGGATTCAGCAAAGCAGTACCTTGCAAAGCGCAATATCGACCCGAAAACAGCAAAGGTGTTTGGCATAGGCTTTGCGCCGGATTCATGGGACGCGCTGTGCAAGTGCCTGCGGGGCGAGGGGTTTTCAAACGCCGAGATTTTTGACGCGGGTCTGTCTAAAAAGGGCAATAAGGATGGATTTTACGACGCTTTTCGCAACAGGGTCATTTTCCCCGTGATAGACACGGCGGGAAATGTGCTGGGCTTTTCAGGCAGAATAATAGAGGGCGGCGCCCGGGAACAGGGAAAAGACGGCTACACTCCGGCAAAATACATAAACTCGCCCGACACGGCGGCGTACATAAAAGGCAAGATGATTTTTGCGCTGAATCTCGCGAGAAAATCGCCGGAGGATTTCTTTATCCTCACAGAGGGCAACATTGACGCGGTTATGCTGCACAGGTACGGCTTTAGAAACGGCGTGGCCTCTCTAGGAACGGCGTTTACGGCAGATCAGGCAAGGCTGCTGAAAAAGTACAAGAGCAAGGTCGTGCTGTCCTACGACAGCGACGAGGCGGGACGAAAGGCCTCCGAAAAGGCGGCAAAAATCCTTGAGGCGGCGGGCGTTGAGGTGCGGGTTCTGACGATTCCGAATGCCAAGGATCCGGACGAGTACATACAAAAATTCGGGCGGGACGCGTTTTCGAATCTGCTGCTCGGCAGCCAGTCCCCGATTGAGGCGGCGCTCGCAAAGGTTTATGTCAAGGCCGATACGGGTGCAGACAAGGGCAGAATCGACGCTGTAAACGGAGCCGTCGCGATTCTTGCGGCTATAGAAAACCCGGCGGAGCGCGAGGTCTATACGCGCACGGCGGGAGAAAAGCTGGGAGTAACGTTCTCCGCGCTGTCTGAGGCGGTCGCCTTAGAGCTGCGCGTTCAGGCGCGGAAGGCAAAGAAAACGGAGCGCGGACAAAGCTCGCAGGTAATAATCGATACGCCGGGAAAACGAGGCGAGGGCGCGCGCCGCGCGAGGTTTTTGCGGAAGGACGACGCGGCTCTTCCGGCGCAAAGAGGAATTATATCGGCGCTTTACAAATATCCTGAAACACTGAGAGTTTTGGAAGAGACCGGTTTTTCAGACGGCGAGCTTGAGGTTCCTATACTTAAAGTTGTGTTTCAAGAGCTCATGCAGGACGCACTTACGGGGAAAAATAGCGACAGCGCTGTAATTTTGGCAAGATTGTCGCGGGATTTCCAGCAAAATGAGGTAAGTCTCGCCGCAAGCTGCCTTTTGCAGGATCCCGCTCCCGCAAGCCCGGAAAGATATATGGCGGACTGCATAGAAAAGCTCCGGACAGACGCAATTACGAATGCTTCCGGCGATATAAACGAAAAAATCGCGGCTATGATAGAAAAAAAGAGACAGGGCGGCAAATCGGAATAATCGCCGCGAGGACTGATGTTTGCGGAATCGGCCGAAGCAAAACGGCTATAAATGCTGCGCGTGACGAACACGCAAGGAGAGAAATAAATGGATAACGCTATCACAAAAACGCCGGGTGAGATGGACGAGCTTTCAGACGAGCTGGACGAGGTTCTTTCCATCCCGGGTATTTTTTCAGAAAGTATGCGCGTCGATTACGCGGAAAGCCTTACGCCCGCCGATTTCCTGGAGATTGAGCAGGCGGTAAACGAGCAAAACGACCAGGTGTTCTTAAAAGAGCCGGTTCTGCGGCTTTTGCTTGCCGGAAAGGTCACCGGCTCCGTTAAAAGCGCCGATATTCTCGCGCTCAGA
>JAISTA010000229.1 GCA_031272845.1 Oscillospiraceae bacterium | reverse complement strand
ACGCGGCGGGCGGTTACTTTTTCCGCTTCGCCGGAAAAAGTAACCAAAAAGGGGCGACTTCTTTTCTCTTGAGAAAAGAAGCAAAATCGCTTTATGCCGGGCACAGTTGTGCTGCAATGTGGTTCCTACCCACCCAATGACAAGTGCGGTGGTCGCGGCGAATGCTTCGGCACCGCCGCACGCAGGGGCGAAGCCTGTCCAGGGCTAAATACTTAGGTTAGGCTGCATGTGTGCGCGAGGTGCGGTGGGGGTAGTTACCAGAAGGACGGTGCTGCTACGATCGCTGCCGCGCGTGTTGCGGCAAGTCGATGCGTGTCCCGGCGCGGCGGGTGTTGTGGGTGCGATGAGTGCGGCTTGCGTTGCGTTTGCGTCTTCCGTTACCGCCCCGTTTCCGTAGGGGACGGCGTCCTCGACGTCCCTTGACTGGTGCGCCGCCGGATTTTGCGTCAGACGGCGTGCCTGTCTGGCGCGGGTGCGGTCGGGTACATCCGTCTACCTCCGCGCTTTGCGCGTCGGGACACGCAGGTACGGTGTGTGGGCGGGATTTTGGGTGCGGTGCACTGTAGGGGACGCTGCCCTCAGCGTCCCGTCCCCGAAACCACGGCGTTGCCGTTCTAGAACCACCGAAACCGGACAATATACGTGCGGAATGCCGAAAACACAACATTTGTGAATAAGAACACATAAATCCGAACAATAAACACGCGGGACGCTGAGGGCAGCGTCCCCTACAGTACACAGTCCGAATTACCGCGACATACACCGTACCCGCGTGTCCCGACGCGCAAAGCGCGGAGGCAGACGGATGTACCCAACCGCACCAACGCCGTACGGTAACGTCGTCTGACGCACAGCCCGGCGGCGAACCAGACAAGGGACGTCGAGGACGCCGTCCCCTACGGAAACGTTATGGCAACGGGGGACACGCCTGCGCCGACAAGCCGTCCCCACCGTAACCACAACACCCGCCGCGTCAGGACACGCACCCACCTCCTGCACAACGTGCGTCAGCGATCGTAGCAGAACCGTCCTTCCGGTCAGCACCCCCGCCGCAGTCCGCGCACACCGACCATCCGACCTAAGTCTTTAGCCCCGCGACAGGCTTCGCCCCTGTGTGCGGCGGTGCTGAAGCATTCGCCGTGACCACCGCACTTGTCATTGGGTGGGGACGCACCTACTTGCCGCTACACCGCCCGCCCGGCATAAAAAAAGATTTGCTTCTTTCTAAAAGAAGTCGCCCCTTTTTGGTTACTTTTTCCGGCGAAGCGGAAAAAGTAACCGCCCGCCGCGTAGGCGCTTTTGCAGTGAACCGAAGAGCAGCCGAGTCCTTATTCCAAACACAGCAATCCGCGCCGCACAGAGAACACCTCGTTCCCGCCTCCAGTTTTGCGTCGAAAAGAACACCGCCCACACGGCAAAGCCAAAGCAACTACCCAAAGAGCAGACTATTCCGGACAACACCGCACCCCGCCCCAAACAGAGAACTTTTCGTTCCCGCCTCCAGTTTTCCGTATAAAAGCACACCAACACCGCCGCAAAGTCCAAGCCACCGCCAAAACAGCAAGTACACCCCGCCGCACAAAAAAAGCAAAACACGGCAAGGCTCCACCGCCCTGCCGTGTTTTTTGTGACCGAAAAAATCAGCGCCCCGCCTACAGCACCCGCGAATACGCCTCCAGCGCGTCGCTTACCATCCTTTTCACGTCGTACCGCTCAATTATAAGCGTCCGGTTTGCCGCGCCTTCACGCGCAAGCTCTTCGTCAGACCGCGCGTAAAGCTCGCGTATCGCGTTCCGCAGCTCCTCGGCGCTTGCGGCGGGATAGCCGCGGCAGGTAAAATTCGTCTGAACAGCACGGCCGACCGCTTCCTCGTCCGCCGCGTCAAGCTCGCCTAGATACCCCTGATACCCTGCCAGAATCACGGGCAGTCCCGCGCTCATCGCCTCAAGCGCCGCGCGCGATACGCCGACAAATGCGCGTGCGCGCGTCAGCTCCTCCCGCACGTCTGACAGTGCTCCGGTCAGGCGGACGTTCGGCGCGGACTTTGCCGCTTGGCAAAGCGCCTCATATTCGCCGCCGCCGCCGACAATTGTAATCGGAATTTCAGGGCAGCTCGGCGCAATTTCAATAAGCTGCCGCGCAATGTCGGCAGGCCCCGCGTCCAGGCGGGAGATGTGCAAAAACCCGCAACGCTCGGCGGACAGCGGCGGCGCAAAGCGCTCCGTATCAATGCCGTTTACAGTCACAAGAATTCTGCTTTCGGGTATACCGAACTCACGAATCAGGTATTGCTTCAGATCCTCGGAGACCGCGAGTGAAAAATCGCCCCAGCTTGTGAGCTTTTTGTTTAAGGCGGTCACTCTAAAATCAAGGTGCGCGGTTGTGACAAACCGAAACCCGCGCTTTTTGTTCAAAAGGGAGCATAAAAACGCGGGAATCCTCGCGTGGGCGTGGACAATTTCGGGTTTTTCCTCGGCTATGAGTTTTTTCAGACGAAAAAACGCCTGAATAAGCTTTGCCGGATTGTGGGTGTTGAGCGCCGCCTCAACATGCCGCGCTCCGGCGCGCTCAAGCGCGGGGACAAGCTCGCCTCCCGCCGAAACGACAAAAACAGTGTGCCCGAGTGCGCAGAGCCCGCGGGACAGCTCCAAAAGGTGCGTTTCAGCACCTCCCGGATTGAATGAATTTGTCGCCATTATTATCTTCAAATAGGATGCTCCCAGCTATGAATACAGGTTCTTAGTCTGCCGTTTTTGCAGAAAGCAGAATCGCCTCGTGCACATAAACTCTTTTTGTGTTAAACCGCAAAATCGGGTTGGAGGTGTAATCCTCCTTTTGCGTCAGCTTATACGCGGCGGAGGTCCACATTGCGGCGTCCACAGAAACCGTGACGTACACATCCAGCAGCTCCGGGTGCGTCGTCATAACCGGCGTGCCGTCCGGCAGTGTCTGCCGGCATTGCGCGGGTGCGCTTTTGACGTTCGTTATCTTGCCGAGCAGCTGTCCGCCGTCCTCCGAGTAGAGCGACGTTGAAATTGCCGCCGCATCCGCAATATATGGCTTTGCTGCCGGGAGCAGAATTGTAAGCTCAACCGTGCCGGAAGCTGTCTCCGGGGTGCCCGGTGTCTGCGCGGACGAGCCGCCGAGCTTTCGTGACAGGAAGAACGCGGCGACGGCGACGACCGCAAGAACCACAATAATATCGACAATACTGACCTTGCCGAATACGCGGCCGTTTTCGTCAATCAGCTTTTTCTTATTCATTTGTCAAATCCCCCGGATAATCGACGCGCACAACCTCAAACACAAGCTGCTGCCCGCCAAAGGTGAGCCGCATATCGCGTCCGACGACCGCCGCCTGATCCTGCGTTATGCGAACCGCCGCGTCGTACACGTACATCTGCGCGGAAACAGTGAGCGTTACCGACTTAAGCCCGGGAACAGCTATCTGAGCGTATTCTCCTGTTTCGGGATTAAAGCGGAATTCCCGATAGGGCGAGGTATCAACCGTCAGCACGGTGACAAACGCGCCGTCCTCTCCTCTGAGATACAGCTTGTCGCCCGCTGCGGGAATCATGTCAGATTCCTCGAAAACCAATGGGCTGGAAAGCTCAATAGTCCCCTGGACGGCGCCTTTCGCCGCGTCGTTAATCATACTGTCGAGCGTGCCGCGCGTTGTCAGGAATTTGTACGCGAAAACAGCCGCGACAACGACGACCGCGATTATTATTATATCAAGAACGCCGATTTTGAGCTTGCGTTTTTTCTTTGGTGTTTGTTCCGGCATATTTTCTCCGAAAAATAGTGTGTTTGCTCCCCCGCCATGGTCTTTTGCCGCTGTGTTGAAGGAAATGGCGCGAGTTGTGATTTGGCCGATACTAAGCTAAAGCTAGATTTTGACCGTCCAGCCCATTTCGTCCGGCAGCTTGCCGGTCTGCATTCCGTAAAGCGCATTGTAGAGCTTTAACGCAAGCTCGCCCGGCTGGCCGTCTCCGATAGTCAATTCTCCGCCCTCAAACACGAGCTTTCCGACCGGGGAAATAACCGCCGCCGTGCCCGTCGCGAAAATCTCGTCAAGCGAGCCGTCTGCCGCCGCGGCCTTGACCGTATCAATCAAAAGCCGTTCCTCGCGAACGTCCGCGCCCCATTTTTTCAGCAGGTTTATAACTGAATCGCGCGTAACGCCTGGGAGTATCGTCCCCGCAAGGGGCGCCGTGTACACAACGCCGTTTATCACGAAAAACGCGTTTGACGTGCCGATTTCCTCAACATATTTGCGCTCTATTGCGTCGAGCCAAAGCACCTGCTCACAGCCCAGCGCGGCGGCCTTAGTCTGCGCCGCAAGGGACGCGGCGTAGTTTCCGCCGATTTTTGCAAAGCCCGTGCCGCCCGGCACAGCGCGGACGTACTCCTCCTCGACAAAAATGCTTGTCGCCAAGAGCTTGCCGTCCGCCGAGTCGTAGTAAGGGCCGACGGGGCTCAGGATGATTAAAAACAGGTAATGATGAGCCGCGTGAACGCCGAGAAACGGCTCGTCCGCAATTATAAACGGGCGTATGTAAAGTGAGGTTCCCTCTTTTTCGGGAATCCAGTCCTTGTCGCAGTCAACGATTGCCTTGACAGCGTCAATAAACAGCTCCTCCGGCATATCGGGAATGCACATGCGCTTGTTTGTGCTGCGCGTGCGCTTTGCGTTCATATCCGGGCGGAAAAGCAGAACCTCACCCTTTGGTGAGCGGTAGGCCTTTAGCCCCTCAAACATTTCCTGCGCGTAGTGCAGAACTGCGGCCGCCGGATCAAGCTGAAGCGGCGCGTAGGGAACGATTTTGCCGTTGTGCCAGCCGCCCTCGTCGGAATACTCCATCACGAGCATATGGTCTGTAAAGGTCTTGCCGAACTTGAGCGTGTTGGGATCCGGCTTTGGCTTTGGTGCGGTGGTGCGGGTTATGGGGAAGGTGTAGGACATTGGAGGATACCTCTTATAAAGTATAAAATAGAATATATACCGCGAAATTATCGCGGCGGTAACGCGCCCGGCGGCGGCAGATTTTTTCTGTTAATAATTGCGACTCGGATGCAGGCTCCGCCAAAAGCAACCATGCCGCCAAAGATTAAGATAATCAGGATCTTTGCGCGCTCAGGGTAGCCGTACCGAACTGCCTTGAAAAAATAAACGGCGCTTTCTGTAAAGCTGAACTGAAAATTTCGCATAAACAAGAGAACGTTGAAGATAAATGTGCCGAGAACTACGACAATGAGGATCGAAGCGGTAACAGGCTTTGCCGCGCGGTTTCCGACATAACGACCCTTAAACAAAATAAATCCCAAATCCGCGCCTACTCCGATTAAAATCCAGTACGGTGGAGCCAGACTGATGTAAAGCCCGACAACAATGCCCGGTATCGCGCCGACAATCGCACCGAGCAGCGCACCGAGAAAAGCTATTGCCGAGTTTCGGTAAACGGGCGTCTCCGGAGTGAAGCTTTGATAAACCTTCATTAGCGTAGCTTTAGTCCTTGCAAAAAGTTAAATATCAATTTTACGCATTTACGCAGTCGTCCCCGACCCCTGCTTTGCCTTATAGAAAAGCCACTCCAGACATCCAAGCACGGCAAAAGCAACACCTACGCCAAGGCTTTTTATAAACGTCAGCCGATCCGCCGGTTCGGTCTTTAGGGCGTTTACCACATAGTTAACGCTCCCGGCAAAAGTCAGCCGTTCGGCTTTTAATACCTGCAGCGTGTACGAACCGAACGTTCCCGCGATAACGCCGACGAGAATAGCAGCAAGGATAAGCACCGCAGCAGTACCTCCGCCGCGCCCCTTAAGCAAGCGGTAGCCCCTGCACGCGCAAAAGCCGATTAGAAGGCCGAGATATGCGATAATCCAGCCCATAAGGCCGACTAACGCCCACGGAATCGCGCCGATTATTGCGCCGGCAAGCGCCCCCGCAAAGCCGCGCAGATAACTTCCCGATTTCGGGGCTGCGTCAATTCCGGAACCGTCCGGCACGGCGTTTTTTTGCGATTGCGGTTTTGCGCCGCCGCTGTTTTCAATGAACATAGTCAGAATCCTTGCCGGAAAAGTATTGTGGGGGTGTCTGAAACGCTGATTTTTACAGACAAAGCAGTTCACCGCTAAATATCCACATTAACCGCGTACTTCGCGTTCTTCTCGATAAACTCGCGGCGCGGGGGAACCTCGTCGCCCATCAGCAGTGAAAAAATGCCGTCCGCTTCCGCCGCGTCAGTCAACTCAATGCGCTTTAATATGCGCGTTTCGGGGTTCATTGTCGTGTCCCACAGCTCAATCGGATTCATTTCGCCGAGACCCTTGTTGCGGGAAATGTCAACCTTCGCGTTCGGATTGTCCCCGCGCAGCTCGGCCGAGATTTGGTCGCGCTCCTCGTCTGAATAAGCGTAACGCGTTACCTTGCCGCGCACGAGCTTGTACAGCGGCGGCTGAGCGGCGTATACATACCCGCCCTCGATCAGCGGGCGCATGAAGCGG
>JAISTA010000013.1 GCA_031272845.1 Oscillospiraceae bacterium | reverse complement strand
GAACCTGATTCACTGGCTCTGTCTGCACAGCCCGCTGACCGTAACTGAGCGCCATCACCACAGCCTTGACCCGTTTCCGGACGACAGGCGCGTCGTCCCTTTCGGAAGCGGGGCTACGGTTTCGTATAACTACCTCGACTACCGGTTCAGGAACGATACAGACCGTACGTTTCAGCTGCTTTTCTGGTTTGACGACAAGTGCATAAACGGCGACCTGCGCACAAGTGAGGAGCTGCCGTTTGCGTACCATGTATTCGAAAAAAATCACCGTTTTGTCAAGACGCAAGACGGGTATTACCGCCGAAATGAGCTTTGGCGCAATAAATACTTAAAAATAGGACACGGCGAGCCGCTTGAAATCGAATTGCTTCAAAAGAACGATTCGCTTGTCAAGTATGTGCCGGAGGAGTATCTGAATGATGACGCCGCCGAATAGAACAGCGTCCGCCGTAAATTCAGCTACCAAGGTAAAGCATTAATGCAACTCAACATAAACAACGTAAGCTTCATAAAATCGGCGGCGACGGCGCGGGATATTCTCGGCGGCGGTCTTCCTGAGATTTGCTTTGCCGGAAAGTCGAACGTCGGCAAATCGTCAGTGATAAACAGTCTTGTGCGCCGCAAAAATATGGCGCGGGTCGGCGAAAAGCCCGGCAAAACTGTGCATATCAACTACTTTGACGTGGACGGCAGGCTGCGCTTTGCGGATTTACCCGGTTACGGCTACGCCAAGATTGCCAAGAGCGAAAAAGACCGCTGGGCAAAGCTGTGCGAGGACTATTTTGCGCGCGCGGAGTTCGTTCTGGGCGTTTTCATAGTGGATATTCGCCATAAGCCGACGGCGGACGATATTATGATGGCAAACTGGTTTTCCGGAACGGGCACGCCCTGCGTCGTTGTCGCAAACAAGCTCGACAAGATAAAAAAGTCTGAGCTTGAGGGGAATCTTGCCCTCATAGAAGAAACTCTTGCGATACCGGACGCGCACATAATCCCGTATTCGGCGACTGCGGGGCAGGGACGCGACGCGCTTTTTGCCGAGATAACAAAAGAGAGAAAAACTGATTGATGTCTGATTTTGAGCCGGAATTTTACCTGCCGGAGGCTATTTCCGGCAAGCAGGGAGCGGAGGACTTTACAGGTCCCTTGTTTCTCATACTCCAGCTTCTGTCCCAAAACAAAATGCAGATACGCGATATTTCCGTTTCGCGGATTCTGGAGCAGTTTCAAACGTGGATTGCCGAGCGCGTGGAGCTTAACCTGAACGTCGCGTCTGAATTCATCGCTATGGCGTCGCAGCTTATGCTGATAAAGTCCAAAATGCTTGTCGGAGAGGCCGATCCTCCGGAGCTTGCGGAGCTTGTTTCAAGCCTTGAGGCGCTGCGCAAGGCGGATGTGTACGAGCGGCTGCTAAAGGTTTTGCCCTCGCTTGCCGACATGCAGGGGGCGTTGGGCGAGCTGTACGTGCACCCTCCGGAAATGATCGCGCCGGATTTGAGCTATAATTTCCCGCATATGCCGGATGAGCTGTTTTACCTTGTGCTGGACATTTACCGCCGCAAGCTGGAGACGCTCACAAACGAGGAGCGCGCAAAAACCGCCTATCCGCAGCTCTCCGTTTACCCGATAGACAGCAAGATAGACGAGATACATGCGCTTTTGCGCAGCGGACGGCAGTTGACCGTGGCGGAAATCTTCAGCCGCTGCAGCTCGCGTTCGGAGCTGATTGCGACGTTTGTCGCGATACTTGAAATGTGCTCCGACGGACAGGCGGCGATCAGCGAGGACTTAATGACCTTGGCCAAAGCCGAAAAACAAAAAGCGGATGCGATATGAACGAAAAACAAATGCTAACTGAATTAGAGTCCGCGATAGAGGGCATACTTTTTTCATCCGGAGAGCCTGTTTTGCCGGATAAATTGGCGGAAGCGCTGATGGCGGACGTTTCGGACGTTTCAGCCGCAGCGGAAAGCCTAAAGACGCGCTATGAGACGTTCGGCCACGGAATACGCCTTATTTCAATCCAGAGCGGCCTGCAGCTTGTCTCCGCGCCGCCGCACGCCGACATGATACGCCGCGCTCTCGAATTTCGCAAGGCGGCGAGACTTTCCGCCGCGCAGCTTGAAACGCTGTCGTGCGTCGCGTATTTTCAGCCTATAACGCGCGGGTATGTTGACAGAATTCGCGGGGCTGACAGCCAGTACTGCCTCGGAATCCTCCTGTCGCGCGGGCTGATTGAGAAAACCGGGCACCTCGACGTTCCCGGACGCCCCTCGCTTTACGGAACTACGGACGAGTTTCTGCGCGTGTTCGGGATAGAGGCGCTGTCTCAGCTCCCGGCGCTGCCGAAGGAAGAGGAAGCGGGAACGGCAATCGCGTCGCTCGTGGAATAAAGGCGCGGGCGGCGCACAAAAGCCGCACGGCTAAAGGATTTTTTCTGAAAAATGCACGCGTTCTATATAATTTTGATAATTATCGCTGTACTTGTGCTGATCAGCCTTTTGCGCGTCGGCGTCTTGGTTCACGCTGAAAGCGGCGCGGAGCTGCGGCTTGCGGCGACTGCGGGCTTTCTGAAAATACGCATTCTCCCGAAAAAGCAGAAGCCCGAAAAGAAACAGGAAAAGCCGGAAAAACCCAAAAAATCGAAGAAAGAAAAGCCTGAAAAAGAGAAGAAAAAGTACAGGTACGACATAAAAAAGCTTATTTCCGGCGGGCTTGACCTGCTGTCCTCGCTGAAGCATAAGCTATTGCTTCGCCGCCTTGAGCTCGTCTACATCGCTCCGGGGCTGAACGACCCGGCCTCCGCCGCGCAAATGCACGGGCGGCTTGCCGGAATCGCGGGCTTTATATACGGCGCGGCGCAGTCCGCGTTTCGGATACGGCACGAGCACATTGTGACAAACACGGATTTTACGCGGGACGAAGCATATTATCTCGCGGAGGTCAGTATTTCTATCGCGCTTTGGGAGATACTTTATATTGGTATTGCGGCGCTGAGGCTGTTTTTGCACTCGCGGCACGAGGTAAAGGCCGAACCAAAGCCCGCAGCGGCAGACACGAAAGCCGCTGAAGAACCCGCTGCAGGCTGACGGCACGGCAACAAGATTTTTTTAATAAGGGACGGCACTTCGCCCCTATAATTTGAGGTAAACATTATGGAAAACCACGAACACCCGATCGGCAGCTTGATGGACGGAACGATTGCCGAAATCCGCAAGATGGCGGACGTCAATATGGTAATCGGCGACCCGATTTTAACGCCGGATAACATCACGATTATCCCGGTTTCAAAGGTGACCTTTGGCTTTACGGCCGGAGGCAGCGACTTCGGCGGCAAAAAGGATCCCGCAGTCGGCAATAACTTCGGCGGCGGAGCGGGAGCGGGAGTGAATATTATCCCCGTCGCGTTTTTAGTCGTAAAGGACGGCAGCGTGCGCGTTATGGGAATCGCGCCCCCCGCCACGACGACGGTTGACCGCATTATCGACCAGGCGCCGGCGATTATCGACAAAATCGAGGAATTCATCAAGTCCCGCAAGGAAAAGAAAGAGGACGAGCAGGCGGCGGAGTCCTTTAAGGCGGCAACCGGCGGCGAGACGATAAAGCCCGAGGACATTGCGTTTTAGGCACTTTTGCCGCAGGGCGCTAACGCGCCCTGCGGCAAAAGTGGGGGTAATAAGGTAAAAAAGCCGGGGGAAATGAATTCCCCCGCCTTTTTTAGATTTGGATTCATTCGCCCGGAGGGCGAATTTATTTTGGTGTGGAGTTTGATGAGCCTGATTTAGGAACACACTGCATTTAGACATTTAAGGTTTCCGCAAACGCAAAGAAAGTGGGGAATTTTATTAACATCCAAAAATCCTCCGGCGTACGCGTGAGAGCCGCATTCAGGGCACACCGCTTCCTCTCCGATGCTTGGCCATTGTACGGATAATACGTACTCAACAATGTTTGTATTCGGGCCAATTAAATAGCCTGTCGGAAGAATTGTTGAAGCCTTGTCAACCATACGACAATAATGATCTATACTTTTCTGGGAACCCTCGGGATGTCCATAGAACCGTGCTATAAATTCCAGTATGCTCATAATAAACAGTCCATCATTTCATCTTTAGTAGCTATGCGTCCCTCTCTAAGATATATGCCCTGCACCGTTTTCCGGAGTCTGTTGTCCACGTCTTCGGGAGTCCTGCCGCTTCTGTCTGCTAGTGCGTCGATGAGTTTTTTGACGTCTTCGTCCATTATTTTATGCCACCTTTTTTAATTTTTTTGTCAAGGTTCCCTTGACAAGTAGCAGTTTACTACGTAAACTGCTACTACTATAACTTGTATACTATACAATACACAATACAAATCATTAACAAAAAATATACAAAAAGTGAGCACCCTTGCAAAAAAACGACATCCTTAACCTGACAATTTCCGGCTACTCCTCCGAGGGCTTCGGCGTAGCCCGCTGCGACGGGCAGGTCGTCTTTGTCCGAAACGCGCTTGACGGCGAGGAGGTTGCGGCGAAAATCCTCAAGGTGAACAAGAACGCGGCGTTTGCCATAACAGACAGCGTGCTGTCGCCGTCAGCCGAGCGCGTCACGCCAGACTGTCCGCATTTTCCAAAGTGCGGCGGCTGCGGGCTGCGGCATATGTCCTACGCAGAGCAGCTGCGGTTTAAGGCGCAAAGAGTCGCGCAGACGCTTGAGCGTATCGGCGGAGTTAAGGCGGCGGTCGAAATCGCGCCGTCGCCGCAAGCAAACGGGTACCGCAACAAGGCTATGTTTGAGGTGCGCGGCGGCGCAATCGGCTTTTTCAGAAGCGGGTCGCACGACGTTGTCGCGGTTGACGACTGCCGCCTGCAATCCGGCACCGCAAACCGCGTTCTGCAAATCTCGGCCGAGTACATACAAAAGCACGCTGACTGTCCGATTCGCAACATATTTGTGCGCACGGACGAAAACCGCGCGCAAATCGCGGTAATCACCTACAAGCGGGACAGGCGCGGCGCGGAAGCACTCGCGCAAAGCATTACGGAAGCAATGCCGGGCGTTGAATTCAGCATTTTTTTCGGCGCGCAGGACGGAAGAAACAACGTCCCCCTCTCCGCGCCGCTAAAGCACCTGTCGGGCGCGCGCGAGCTGCCGATAGAGTTGTGCGGCTTTGTGTACGCCACCGAACCGAAGGCGTTTTTCCAGGTAAACAAGCCTCAGACGGAGCAAATGCTGGGGTACATAACGCAAACGGTGTCCGCCCTGCCGGAGCGCGGCCGGATTCTTGACCTGTACTGCGGCTGCGGGGCGATAACACTCCCGCTGTCGCGCTTAGCGGAGTCGGTGACGGGCGCGGAGATAGTGCCGGAGGCGATTGCGGTCGCAAAACGCGCGGCGGAAAACGCCGGAGTGCAAAACGCAGAGTTTTTGTGCGGCGACGCGGGGGATGTTGCGGAAAAGCTCGCCGATTCGGCGAAGTTTGACGTTGTAGTCACAGACCCGCCGCGAAAGGGGCTTTTGCCGGAAGCGGCGGCGGCGATAATCGCGCTTGCGCCGAAGCATATTGTGTACGTTTCCTGCGACCCCGCCTCACTCGCGCGGGATGTGCGGCTGTTTGCGTCGGCGGGGTATGAGCTTGTGTCTGCGCAGGCGTTTGATATGTTCCCGGGCACGATGCATGTAGAGACAGTGGCGCTGCTAACGCAAAAGGGCAAATTAGGCATATCGGAGTAACGGACATAGAGGTTGTCAAAACAAAACAGCACTGCGGGACTTCATTTCCCACAGTGCTGTTTTTATTGTCAAATTGTGCTTACTTCGGTTCAACACCCGCAAGAATGTCCGCAATGCGCCGTGAGGCAAAGCCGTCGCCGTAGGGATTCACCGCGCGGCTCATTTTTTCGTACAGCGATGTGTCAGTCAGCAGGCGGACAAGCTGCTTGTACACATTTTGCTCGTCCGTTCCGGCAAGAAGCAGCGTTCCCGCCTCAACGCCCTCCGGACGCTCCGTGGTGTCGCGCAAGACAAGCACGGGCTTGCCGAGAGACGGCGCTTCCTCCTGAATGCCGCCGGAATCCGTCAGCACAAGGCAGCTGCGCGCGATGATGTTGTGGAAATCCGGCGCGTCTAGCGGCTCTGTGAGCATAATGCGGTCGTGCCCCCGCAAATCACGCGCCGCTTCCGCAACAAGCGGGTTAAGGTGGACGGGATATACAAGCTTAACGTCCGGGTACTCGTCCACCGCGCGGCGTATCGCGCGGAACATGCCGCGCATTGTATCGCCAAGGTTCTCGCGCCTGTGCGCCGTCAGCAAAATCAGGCGGGAGCCGACCGCCCAG
Organism: Oscillospiraceae bacterium; assembly: GCA_031272845.1. Lineage (GTDB taxonomy): Bacteria > Bacillota > Clostridia > Oscillospirales > Oscillospiraceae > JAIRRO01. The sequence goes on along the minus strand of JAISTA010000013.1, from coordinate 215 downwards.
TCGGTTATCGGGTGCGAAAAATCATCCCGGACGGTCGTTTTCAGCGCGTCAATCGCGGTGTTCCCGGTGACATAAATGCGGCTGTCGGGCTTACCCTCGGCGACTAGATTCCCGCGCGAGGTTTCGGTCGGAGCAAACAGGAACTGCGCCGAAATGTCGATTGCCTGGCGGTTGTACTCCTCGGGAAACGGACTTTGCAGATTGTAGGTGCGCAG
>JAISTA010000154.1 GCA_031272845.1 Oscillospiraceae bacterium | reverse complement strand
TCGCGGGATTCCTTTGTGTATTCCTCCGAGTCGCGCCGCGCGGACGCAAGTATTTCCTCCGCGCGGGTCTGCGCCGCTTCGGCTGAGGTGCGCATAAGCTCGCGACCCTTTTCCTCAATGCCTGAGAGGTTTTCTTCATAAAGCAATTGCTGCCGTGCGGCCTCGTCCTTGGCGTTCTGCGCCTCGGTAAGCTCTTTTTCGATTAACTGGCGGCGCTGCGCGAGGAATTTGTTGACAGGCCGCCAAAGAATAAATCTCAGCAGCACAAAAAGCACGATGACATTAGCCGCGTGCAGAATTATATCACGGGGTTCAAGACCTTCCATTTTTTCTCCTTGAATAATAGGGCAAGCACGCTCTGCCAAAAACAAGAGCGTCTATTGCCGGCTGTGGAGTATCCGTTAAAGCACGCGGGCGGACTTTGCTCCCGCCGCAATGCTTCGGACTTACACCTTTGTAAAGAGCAGGATAAGACCCGTAACAAAGCCGTAAATCGCGGTTGACTCCGTAAGCGCGAAGCCGAGAAGCATAATCGAGTTGATTTTACCCGACGCTTCAGGCTGCCGCGCGACAGCGTCTACCGCCTTGCCCGTTGCAAGACCCATTGATATTGCCGCTGCCGCGCAGGACAGCAGGCATAGTGCAACTGAAAGAGTTCCCATTTTTGATTACCTCTAATCTATAGTAAATGTTTGTTTAACGAAATAAAACAGCGCCTCGCTGCTATTCAACAGCTTCCTTAATAAACGTCAGTGTCAGCGTGACGAAAATAAACGCCTGCAAAAGCGGGTGGAACACATTAAAGAACAGTCCGAAAACAGAAGGTATACCAAGAGCGTTGTTGCCGAGAGCGGAATACAGCAGATCCATAATAATCATACCGCCGAGCATGTTGCCGAAAAGGCGGCTTGCAAGAGACACAGGAACGGCAAGGTCGGTGACGATTTTTATCGGCAGAACAATAGGCGTCGGCTCCGCCATAGACTTAAACCGCCCCATCGCGCCCTTGACGCGAAAGCCGTACACATTTATCAGCACAAAGGTCAGTATTGCCATAGCCAGAGTAAACGTAATGTCGGAAGCGGGCGTTCTCAGGCCGAACATTTCAAGAATCGCGCAGCCGATTAAGAGTGCCGCGATCGAGAAGATATAGCTGCCCATTGTTTCGCCGAGCCCGTGGACCGTGCCGTTCATATAGCTCTGGATTTTCTCGACAAACGCCTCGCAAATGTTCTGCACCGTGTCCGGCACGGTCTTCATTTTGCGCAGGAACACAAGCCTTACGATTATCGCAAGCGCAATCAAAACGCCCATTACAATCCAGGTGTTCACGACCGTTTCCGAAACGTCAAACCCGAAAACATTGCGCCGCCCTGCCCACAGCTCAACGGTGAACTCCTCGCGCTTGTTTCCGAAGGCGAACGTGACAAGCTGCGTTATGAGCAGATACGCGCCGAGCACCATTAGAAAAAAGCCGAAATTTCTCAGCCTTTTAGCGGGCTTTTCCTTCGACTCCGAGTATTTTTTGCGTCCGCCGCGAAACACGAACAACCCGAATATGGCGCATACGGCAAAGAATATTAGCAGGATTATTTTTGGAACCGGCATTTTTCTTCCTATCTGTAAGTGAAATTACTTTGTTTTAAGCGTATTATAAACGGCAAAGCCGATAACCGGAACTGTCAGTCCGGCGACGGCGGGAATAAGCAGGTTTATCCGAATCGCCGCCACCGCAAAAAGTGCCGCGAACGGAAATAAAAACGCGCAAAAGCCCCAAATGGCGATGCCCGGCGCAAAACCGTCCCGCCCCCCGGAGGCTTTTATGCTGTTGAAAAAACGAGCTATTAAGAATATTTCAGCAGCGGCACACAAAACGCCCGTTGCGGCGCCGATCAGAATCCCGAGTGTGCCGACAGAAAGCTTTTCTTTCATATAAATGTGATTATATCACAGAAAAAATTAATGTCAATACAAAATTAACAAAATGTTAACGCGCTTTTTGTACAAAAAAGCGGACTGTTTTACCTCAAAACAGGGAAATTTGCGCGAATTCAGGCAAATCCCCGAACGAACCGATCTTTTTCAACTCCTCAATATGCTTTTTTGTGACCTTTTTGCACACAGCCTGAAATTCGTCGATTGAAACAAACTCATGCGATTGCCGCGCCTCCGCAATATCATAAGCCGCGATTTCTCCGAGTCCGCCGATTGCGCAAAGCGGCGGTATCAGGCGCTTGTTCTCGCGGTCAACCACAAATCTTGTCGGCTCCGACTTGTATATATCGACGGTGCCGAACGTAAAGCCCATCTTGTAAAACTCATATACAGCCTCAAGCACGGTGAACTCGCCGTCGTCCTTTGCGGTGCGCTCGCGCTTTGGCTTTGAGTTGTAGGCCGAGATATGCGCCATAACGGCGGCCTGCCCCTGCGTCATCTTAAACGCGTCGAACTTATCGAGGTGGCGGTGAAAATAGCAGGAGAAAAACTCCAGCGGGTAGTTTATCTTGTACCACGCAATGCGCACGCCCATCATGACGTAGGCCGCCGCGTGCGCCTTTGGGAACAGGTATGAGATAAGGTTGCAGGAGTCGATGTACCAATCAGGCACGCCGAGCGCGCGCATCTGATCCGCGTCGTTTTCGTCAAGGTGCTTTCCCTTTCGGACGCGCTCCATTATCTTAAACGCGCGGTTTTCGTTCATTCCGAGGGAAATCAGGTACTTCATAATATCGTCGCGGCAGCCGATCGTCTGCGAGATGTCTGCAATTCCGTTAAGGATAAGGTCGCGCGCGTTGTCCTGCCACACGTTTGTTCCGTGTGAAAAGCCGGAAAGGCGGATCAGCGTCGATAGCTTGTCGGGACGCGTTTCCGTGAGCATCTGGCGCACAAACCGCGTTCCGAATTCGGGAATCCCGATTGTCCCGACCTCGCCTATTATCTCGTCGTCCGTATAACCGAGAACCGCTGTACCCCAGAACAGGCTCAGCAGATTTTCGTCGCC
>JAISTA010000057.1 GCA_031272845.1 Oscillospiraceae bacterium | reverse complement strand
AGCCCGTGCCGCGCGCGTCAATTGCCAGAAGCTCCAGCGCGTCTACTATCGTCACGTCATGCCCCGCGCGTGCAAGCGCGACTGCCGTTTCGGTGCCGGTAAGCCCCGCGCCGATAAGCGCGATGCGTTGGCCGACTGCCGCGTGCCCGAGGTCGACATCTGTTGCAAGCGCGACGTTTTTCGCGCCGATACCCGGTATGTTCGGCACGATTTGTGAGCTTCCGGCGGCGATAATCAGCGCGTCGGGCTTTTCCGCAGCAACCGCCTCACGCGTTGCGGCGGTGTTCAGCCGCACGTCTATATTCGGCGTTTTGAGCGTCTGGCGCACGCTCCACTGCGCGTAGCGGCGCACGTCCGTCTTCAGCTCGTTTGCGCCCGCCGCTACAAGGCTGCCGCCCAGCTCCGCCGCGCGCTCAAACAGCACGACCGTGTGTCCGCGCTCGGCGCACCGCCGCGCCGCCTCAAGTCCCGCCGCGCCGCCGCCGATTATGACGACCTTTTTCGGTGCGTCTGCCCTCGTGATTTTATCAAACCTCGGGTTGCGTCCCGCCGCCGGATTTACTGTGCAGCGCAGCGGCTTGGGACAGCCGTGCGGGTCGTCTCCCGTGCAGATACAGCAGCGAATGCAGGGGCGGATCTCGTCGCCCAGGCCGCGCCGCGCCTTTTCGGCGCAGTCGGAGTCGGCGATAAACTGGCGGATCATCGCGACGACGTCCGCCCCGCCTGACGCTACAGCCTGCTCGGCAAGGTCAAGGTTGAACGAGCCGACTGTTGTGACCGGAATATCCAGCTCGCGCTTGAATTGCGCGGCAAAACGAGCGTTTGTCGCAAGCGGCAGATACGCCGGCTGAATCGTGTAGGAAATTGACGCGGGGTTGTACATATTGCCCGCCGAGACGTGGATAATGTCGATCTCCGACTGGATCTCCTTTGCAAACGCGATCGCCTCCGCAGCTCCGACGCCGCCCTCCGTCAGCTCGTCGCCCGAAATGCGGTAGTCGATCGCCATATCGGGGCCGATCGCCTCGCGCACCGCGGCAAGCAGCTCGTGCGCAAAGCGGCAGCGGTTTTCAAAGCTCTGCGCGCCGTATTCGTCGGTGCGCTTGTTCATTAAGGGCGAGTAAAACTGCGCGACCGTGTGCCCGTGCCCGCCGTGCAGCATTACCATATCAAACCCGCCCTTGCGGCACCGTCCGGCGGCCGTTGCAAAGTCCGCTATGATTTGCTTGAGCTCCGCGACTGTCATTTCAGCCGGGAAAACGTGCGTCCGCAGATTCAGCTCTATGGACGCAAGCGCCCCGTGCGCGTGGATTGCGTCTGAGAGCGAAACGAGACCGTGTACGATAAACGGGTCCGCGAGGTTTACGACAAAGTGGTTTTCGGCGGCATACGCGTCGTTAATCGGACTGTCTCCGACTGTTACGATACCCGCGCCGCCGCGCGCAAGGCTCTCTGTAAACGCGACGAATTCAGGCGTGATTTGCCCGTCCCTTGTGCACAAAAAGGGCTCTGCGGGGGACACCTCAATGCGGTTTTTCGCGGTTAGACGGCCGATTTTCAGCGGGGTGAACAGATGGTTGTAATTCATAAAGCCTCCGATTTGAGTTTTCCTTGACTATAGCACACGTCGCTGTGGTTTGCAATACCCGCAGAAACATTAAGTCATGCGCAATACGTATGCGTTCAGTCGACCTATCACGGCGGCGCATACTTGCTCTCGCTACGCCGTACCCGCGCCGCATTACCCTTTGCAGGCACCCGCACCGTTGCTATCCGCAAGGTAGCCGATTTCGACTGCTTTTTTGCCTTCCCGGCCTTCCTGAACATCCATAAAACGCCGGAGCTTCCGGAGGACAGCCTCCCGCCTGTACGTCACCGTACGGACGGGCGTATTTGTTTGCTTTGCGAACTCCGCGACGCTTTTCCGCTCCCAATAGAGGGCATAAACCAACGCTCTTTCGCTTGCCGAAAGCGTCACAAGCGCGTATTTCATTGCGCCAAAGGGCGGCGCGGGGTGGGTTCTGCGGGCGCGCGCGCCCCCGCCTCTCCGGGGAAAAGCCCCTCCTGTCCCCGCGCCCCCCTCCGGAGCTTTTCGCGCCGGGGGTATGCTAAAGGTGGGGTAGTCTCGCGGCGCGGGACGTCCGTCCCGCTGGCCGGCGGGGGCGCGGCGGTCGCGCTCCGTCCTCGCCGCGCCGCTGTGGGTTTCCGGCGCGTCCGTTGCTTCTGCCTGTCTGGGTTCCTGCTGTATTTGGACGTGCCCGGGCGCTGTGCTTGCCGTGGGGGTGTTGCCCGCACCGCAAATGCGGTAAGGCGGATACCGGGCTCTAATCTATATTACAGTCATGCGCAATACGTATGCGTTCAGTCGATTTTTGCAGTAGCGCTTTGCCGGAAAGTATGGTATAGTGTGCATGTTGATTAACCTGAAGCTTAAGGAGTTTTATTATGGACGCAAATACCGAAAAGCTGGTCAAGGCGGGAACGGTGCCTATGCGGGCGGAGCTGCCGAAAATTGACTACCCTGTTCCTCCGAGAGAAAACATGAAGCTCATACTGGAGCATAAAAAGCCGCTGTGGGTTCCCGTAATGTTTGCCGAAAACACCTTCTGCCAGTGCCCGAACGACGGTGAGCGTCCTCCGCTGACGGAAAGCGGCAAGGACTGGTTCGGCGCGACCTGGCGCTTTGTTGACGAGGCGGGCGCGCAGATGGTTCCGCCGGAAACGCACATCTGTCCGGATCCTGCCGACTGGCGCGAAAAGCTCATTTTCCCCGACCTTGACGCGATTGACTTCTCGAAAGGCCGCGAGGAGGCGCTTTTGCAGTATGACAATTCGCAGAAAATGAATATGTACGTTATGCAAAACGGTATGTTTGAGCGGCTTTTGGATATTGCGGACTCCGAGGAGGTTTTCGTGTGGCTCGCAACGGAGCCCGAGGACGTTATCGAATACGCAAACGCTATGGCGGACTATAAAATCAAGCTCATAGATAAGGTTCTGGACGCGTGGGTTCCGATAGACTTCGTCGCGATATCAGACGACTGGGGCACGCAGCGCGCGCCGTTTATGTCTCCGGCGATGTACGAAAAATATTTCTTCGGCCCGACAAAGCGCCTTGCGGACCATATTCATTCGCGCGGTAAATACGTCAACATGCACTCCTGCGGAAAAATAGACCAGCTTGTGCCGTATATCGCGCAGCTTGCGGATCTGTGGGAGGGTCAGCCGATGAACGACCACGCCGCGCTGAAAAAGGCGCATGGAGACAAGCTTGCGTTTACAATCAACCTCGACGGAAAGCTTCTCGAAAAGCCGGACGTTACCGAGGGCGAGATCGTATCCGCCGTGCGCCGCGCGATCGACGCCTACGGTGAAAACGGTGGGATGGTTATGTTCTCGATGGGCACAAATCCGTTTGTAACAGAGATAATTATGCGCGAAACCTTTGAATATTCGAGAAAGAAATACGCCTAAGAGTTGTTGGGTGACGCGGGCATAAAAGAAGACGCAGGCGGGGAACCGTCTGCGTCTTCTTTTGGGCGGCTTCGGAGAACGCCAATATAGTCAAACCGCTTAAAAAGCGGTTCGGCTCTGCGGAAATTTTCCGCATTGCAGTGTCGTCGTCCTTGCCGGGTTACGACACACCTGCGTCCTCCTCTTGGCAATCCAAAAAATATTCTCGCAAATACGAATCGCTTTTCATGTGGTTTGACTATAAATTCGCCGCTAACCGCCGCTGAACACATGCCAGCCGCCGCCATAGCTATCCCCAAGCTGTATTTCAAGAAAGGAGTCGCTCTCTGCAACTGAGGTCTCCGCGAGATACGCAAAGCCGCAGTATGAATCCAGCATGCCTGCAAAGGTGTAGAAGCAGAAGCATACTTTTCCGTCATACCAGGAGACAAGATCAACCGCGCCGCCGTCTGACACTGCGGCGTACTTTGCCGGAAGCCAAACAACTCCGTTCCCGTCCGGCATCAGCTCTCCGCTTTCTATTTTTTCGATTACCTCGAGTCTCGACGACAAAAAAAGGCTGTAGTCCAAGCGGTTTGATATTTTTCTGAACGGCAGGACAATAAGCAGGGCGACTGCGGCGATGTTGATAATCAGAGGCAGCAGAGCGGGAAATCCTGCTTTACCATCCCATTTGTACAGCAGATGCACCGAGAACACGAACGACACGCACAACAACGCAAAGAGAACAAAAAAGTAGATTGGCAGTATAAAAAAAGTAATAATTCTTTGAATATAGAAAGACAAAATAAGTGAGCTTAAAAGAACAGTGCCGCTGATGATGGCGAGGTTGCGTGCGCAGCGAGTTTTGTAGATTTGTGAATTCATTTATGCGGAGTCCTGAATGGGGATTGCCGCTCAACCGGCGCTGATGTTTTGAACGAGTATACCATATTCTGTTATGTAACGCAAGCAAAAAAACAGAGTCTGCGGTGTGAATGCAGACTCTGTTTAACTAATATATAAACGCCCGGCACACTTACACCAGCACCGGCTGTACCTGTCGACTGTCCAGCGCCGCCGCGATCGTCTCGCCCAGCCGCGAAAAGTCCGCTACTAGCGAGGTTGGCTTGCCCGCCGCGTCGTCCTGTCCGTAGGGGACGAAATACACGTTTTTGCGCAGGGACAGCCTGCTTATGTGCTCGGCCGAGCCCGACAGTCCGTCGTTTGTCGAGACCGCGATAATCAGCGGGCGGCCGTTGCGCAGGTGCGCCTTTGCCGCCATGGTGACGGACGTATCCGTTATACCGAGGGCGAGCTTTGAGATTGTGTTGCCTGTTGCGGGTGCGATCAGCAGGAAATCAAGCAGCTTTTTCGGGCCTATCGGCTCCGCCTGCGCTATTGTGTGGAGGATTTCACGCCCGCAGAGTCTGGTTATCTGCCCTGTGTGCTCTGCCGCCGTACCGAAGCGCGTATCCGTTGAAAAGGCCGCCTCGCTCATTATCGGGATGATGTTGTACAGCGGCATTAGTTCGCGCAGCGCTTCGATCGCCGTCTTAAAGGTGCAGAAGGAGCCGCACAGCGCGAACCCGCCGGTTAATTTGTCGTTCATGCCATTTGCTCCTTCAAAATGCAATATACAGTCTTGCGGATAATGTCGCCCGAGGTTTTCGGCGCGACGCGTCCCGGCAGGCTCAGCGCCCAGATTATGCGCAGATTCAGCTCCTGCGCCGCCTGAAAGTCTATACCGCCGGGCTTTGAGGCGAGATCCAGAATCAGCGCGTCCGGGCGAACCCGTTGCAGCCGCTCATCCGTCATAACCTTGGACGGTACGGTGTTTACGATAATATCAAACTCCGCAAGGCGGCTCGCGACCTCCTCGGAGCTGACGGCCGCGTACCCGAAGCATTCAGCCCACGCGCGGTCCGCCTCCTTTCTCGCCGAAACCGTGACGCGCGCATTCAGTGCGTCGAGCGAACGCGCGAGCAGCTTGCCGATTCTGCCGTAGCCGAGAACCAGGATTTTTGCTCCCGCGAGACAGGAGGAGGTCTCCTCCATAAGTATCTGAACCGCGCCCTCGGCCGTTGCCAGGGCGTTTCTGACAGTCATTTCCTCACGGTCAAAATAGTCGATTAGCGTCAGGCCGTGCTGCTTTGCGGTTTCGCGCGTCTCGCGGTCAACGCGCCCGGCCAGGATAAGGCCGCCGCGCCGTGCGTGCTCAAAAACGTCGGCGATATAGATGATTCTGTTGGACAGCGGCGCGGCGACGCAGCCCTCCGCCGTTAAGGCGGGCAGGGGAAGGATCAGTATGTCCGACTCCGCGCACACGGTTTGCACCGGTGCGCCGAATTGCGCGCCGGAGGGGCTGTTTTCAAGGCCGCAGACCGATACGCGGTGGCCGTCCGCGTGCAGTCCCTCGGCTAAGAAACGCTGCCGCATATCGCCGCCGATAATGCCGAATTTATATGTAGGTGTGGTCATGGCAGTTTCCCGAATATGTATTATTTAACTGCGTCAGTATATGCCGGGCGGCGAGGGGAGTGTGAGACCATGCTTTGCGGCGGGGTCGTGCCCGTCCGCCGTGTTGACGCACAGCCGGAATTTATTCAATTCAGCAGTGCATATAAGCATAGTTTATCTGTACTGCGCATATAATGATAACAAAAACTCAAAAAAATATAAATTTT
>JAISTA010000234.1 GCA_031272845.1 Oscillospiraceae bacterium | reverse complement strand
GAAATTTTTGTGATAAGCGCAACAATCGTCGCCGCGACGATCGAAATGAGGATCGCCCCCTTAACCTTGAGCACAAGCAGAACAATCATAAGAATCAGCGTTGCGACGAACAGCCAAAGCGCGGGCGTTTTCAAAACCGCCATAGCGGGAACGCCGCCGTCAAAGTTGATAAAGCCGGCATTCAGAAACCCGATGTACGCGATAAACAGCCCGATTCCCCCGGAAATAGCGTGCTGAATAGATCGCGGAATCGCGCGGATTATGTGCTTGCGAACCCGCGTTATCGTAACAATAATGTTGACGATGCCGCAGATAAACACCATAGAAAGCGCCTGCTGCCAAGTAAAACGCAGCGCAAGAACCACGGTGTACACAAAAAAAGCGTTCAGCCCCATACCCGGAGCCTGCGCGTAGGGCACGTTCGCAAAAAGCCCCATAACCAGCGTTCCGATAATCGCGGAGATGATAGTCGCGAGAAAAACCGCGCCCCACTCCATTCCCGAGTCAGAGAGAATGCTCGGGTTCACGGCAATAATGTACGCCATAGTGACAAATGTCGTAACCCCCGCAAGTATCTCTGTCGAGACCTTCGTTTTGTTTTCCTTTAGCTTAAACAAATTTCTAACCTCCCAAATGCTGCGCCGTATTACGGCAAAATTCAACAAGTAAATTATATAAGAAAGCTTCGTCGAATGCAAGAGGAATTTTTGTTTGCGATTTTCGGTTTTCGATTTTTTGTTTGCGGGGTGACTCGGGCGGACGTGGTATGCGCAGGAGCGGCAGCCTGCCGCCCGCTGTTTTGGCTTTGCCGTATGCTTCTGCTAAACATAGGGGTGAGTAGGGTCTGCTGAGAGATTTGTTTTCTGACGTCATGTGTTTTTAGCACACCGATGGGCAGGAGGGGACTGCTCCTGCCGGCCTTGCTGTGCACTTGCGGCGCTCCCGCCCAAAGCTTTCCGTCGCAAAGAACATCTACCACGCGGTTAAGTCAAAGCAACTGCCCAAAGAGCAGAACAATCCGGGCAACGCTTCCGCCCCGCCCCGCAAAGTCAAAGCATTCGCCAAAAAACACCCCGCCGCGCCGTACTTAAGCCTCCTGAGGATTTCCCGCAAACGGCTCTCCGGGGACGTTGAATTCTATTCCTGTGTAGTAGTGCGTCAGAATTTCGCGCCAGGCTTTGCCCTGACCGGCCATTAGATTTGCGCCCCATTGGCTCATTCCGACGCCGTGACCCTTGCCGTAGGTGCGGAACAAAAAGCCGGATTCCGTGACCTCAATTTCCATCGCGGTGGAGGACAGAGAGAAGATTTTGCGGATTGCCGTGCCCGAAACGCTCACGCCGCCGGCCTTTAGCGTGCGCAGACGCTTGTTTTCCGAAAACTCAACGTCTGACAGCCAGTCCGAATGGTCGTTTCCGAGCTTTGCCTCGGGGTAGTTGACCAGTATGTATTCCTTGAAAACGTCCGTCGTTACAATCGTTTCGGTGATGAAATTCGAGACCGCCTCGGCTGTTTCCGGGGTATCTACAGACACGAGATACGGCAGGTCGCCCGTCCAGACATCGCGGCAGCTTTCCGTTGCGAGATACGCTGAGGAGAAAAACGCCGCGAAAATCGGCTTGCCCTCGAATTCCATTATTATGCCGTCCGTTTGGCTGACAGCAGTTTGCAGCTTGTAGGAGTACTCGGCGAACTTGTTGCCCCACTTTTCGCGCAGCTCATCCTTGGATTTGTACGCTTGGCAGCAGGAGGAATCCGTGCAGACATCCGCGCCGCCGTCCCGGTGCTTGCCGCTCACGTGCTTTGTGTAGTAGGCGTAGGTGCGAACCGCGACGGCCTGCGCCGAAAGCGCCTCCGCGTTGAAGGCGGCAGGCATTTCGCCGCCGAGTGCGCCTATTATGTACTCGGCGGCGGTCATTTCAATTACATTGTCTTCGTCTTTAACCTTAAGCATAACGGCGGAATCCGCCAGATTGTCAGGCAGGGGAGGAAAGCTCGGCTCGCCTGACGGTAACGGAGTTCCGGATACGTCCGGCGGCGCGTCTGTTTCCTTTGGCGGAAGGGCAAAGCCGCCTGCCGAAAAAATGACCGTGCCGATGACGAGAATGCTGACGATTAGCGGAGCTGCGAGTGCGGATAGCTTGTTTCTCATAGTAAATCACCTGTTGTTTTGTGCGCGTTTTTTGTGTGTGCGCCTTATTTCTTGACAATGCCGTTATAGTCGTGTATAATTAAATTGCTTAAAATTCGCAAGCGCGCACAACGCGCTCTTGTTTTTGCCGCTCGCCGCGCGGATCTGCGCGGCTTACTATAAATATATTCAAAGGCCGAAAATATATGCCTAGCAACCGAAAAAACGCCGCACTTTACATCGTCCCGGCTCTGGCCGCGATAATGGGTGCGGCGCTGTTTGTTTTGAGGAAAAATCACCTGAAAAACGGCTTTGAGCCGCCGCAAAACCTCCCGTATGCGGGCGCCGCTTCCTGGAGACTGCTTTTGTTCGGGCTTGTTGTGCTGTTCATACTGGCGCTTGTTACGGGGATTTTTGTTTCGCGCGCGGCAAAGCACACGGAGGTGCGCTCCTCCGCTGTGTCGATTAAAACGCCCGCGCTTTTTACCGTGAATTTTCTTTTCGGCGCGGCGCTTATTGTCTGCGGCGGGATTTTAATGCTTAACGACGCGTATAAAACGGAGCTCGCGGGGAGCGGCGCGCTATGGGCGGCCGCCGCGCTCGGCGCGGTCGGGATTGCCGCCGGGATTGTGCAGATTGCCGCAAGCTGCGTTTTTTACTCGCGCAAAAAGGTCGGTTATTCGGGCGCGGCGCGGATAATGCTGCTTCTGCCGGAGATTTTCACAGCGTATTGGGTCGTTATTGTTTACCGGCACACGCAGGTGAACCCGAGTCTGCCGCTTTTCGTATTCCGAATCGTATCGCTTGCGGCGGCTTCGTTTTTTCTGTATTACAGGAGCGGATTTTTCTTTTACAGAGCCAGCCCCGGGCGGTTTACGTTCTTTTCGGTCGCCGCAATCGGCTTTTGCGGGCTTTTGATGGCCGACACGCTTCCGCTTTCCGAGCGGCTGTTTGCCGCAGCCGTGCTTGTGCTTGCGCTTGTTTCGCTGACGGTGTTTGTCGCGGGGGTCGTGAAGGGTGAGCGCCGGCGCAGGAGCTTTCGGATAGAGGGACAGGAGCAGCAGTAACAGAAGTTGCCGTTTCAATAGAACCGGGCGGCAAACGCGATATTGGGAGGGCTGAGGGCGGCGTACTCTGCAGATGAGCCGCCGGGAGTGCCTGCCATAAGCCGACCGGGTCAGCACAACTATATAATGGAGAACACTCACTTGCCGCACGAGAAAACACACGAGAAGTCCGCTGCGCAGCACGCGCGGGAGCATACAGATTTTTCGGCGCAGCCCGTCACCCACGCGCACGGGACGCACACGCATACGCACGAGCACACAAAGCAGGTTCTCGCGCGGATTTCCCGCGCGGCCGGGCATTTGAGCTCGATTAAGAACATGGTTGAGTCCGGCGCGGACTGCCCGGAGGTGCTGACGCAGCTTGCGGCGGTTAAGGGCGCGATAAACTCTGTATGCGAGATTATTCTGAAGGATCATATGGATCACTGCATTGTTGACGCGGTGCGGACAAACGACATTTCGGCTCTGGACGATTTGGAAAGGGCGATCAAGCTGCTTATTTCAAAATAAAAGCGGCATTATTGGACAATATAAATTCGGATTGCTTCCGGATTAATCATAAGAGGTGCAACATGGCGACAGTAAAAGCAGCGGGCGGCGCGACCTGGGAGATGGGGCCTCCCGCAATGGACGTTTCGGGCGTGCCGAGAAAATTTCTTGACGTTCCGTATTCCGTGAAATCAGACAGGCACAAGCTTGACATTTATCTGCCGGACGAGGGCGTCGGCCCGTTTCCGGCGGTTGTGTTTTTTCACGGCGGCGCGTTTGTCGGCGGAGACAAGCGCGATATGCAGATTGCGGTTATAATCGACTGCCTGAACCGCGGCTTTGCGGCGGTTTCGGTTGAATACCGCCTGAGCCCTGAGGCCGTTTTCCCGCAGGCTGTTAACGATTGCCGCGCGGCGATAAAATTTCTAAAGGCGACCGCGCCGACATACATGCTTGACCCGCGCCGCTTTGCGGTTTCCGGCACGAGCGCCGGCGCTTACCTCGCGCTGTTTTGCGCCGCGACGGGCGATGTGCCGTTTTTTGACGACGCGGAGCTGGACTTTGATTTCGTCGCGGAGGCGGGAGTGACGGCTAGCGCCGCCGCCGCGATTGGGTTTTTCGGGCTGTACGCTCTGCCGGAGGCCTCGCTGTATTCAAAGGCTCTGCCGAATGAGAGCGGTCAGCCCGGCGGGTGGGACTTTACGGCTGATTTTTTCGGCGCGCCGCCTGAAAAGTACCCGTTTCTCGCGGAGTTTGCCGACGTTTCGAAATGGGTGACGGATAAAATGCCGCAGACGCTTTTGCAGGCGGGGACGGCGGACGTTGTTGTGCCGTACTCGGATTCCGTTATGCTCGCTTCGGCGATTGCCGAAAAGGCGGGGGCGGACAGGGTGCGGCTGGACACGCTTGAGGGCGCTGAGCACGGCGACCAGCGGTATTATGAAAGCGCAGAAAATCAGGAACGGATTTTCGCGTTTTTGAAAAAGTATTTATAGCGGTGAAGCGGCGGCGCGGACGACAAAAATGCAGCTTATAACAGCCGAACAGGCACGCAGCTTTGACAGCTGCCTTATAAATGACCTGCGGATTCCGTCAGCGGCGCTTATGCGCCGCGCTTCGGCGGCAGTTGCCGCAGTGTGCCTTGATAAGCTTGACGAGTTGTTTGAGGGAACTGGTGCGGCGCGGCTCCGCGTTCTTGCGCTGTGCGGCGCGGGAAACAACGGAGGGGACGGCTTCGGCACGGCGGCGGAGATATTGCGGCAGTCAGTCACGCGCGGATATGAGCTTGAGACCGCCGCGCTTGCTGTCGGCGATTTGCGCAGGCAGACGGCGGAAGCGCGCGAAATGGCGGAGACGTTTGCGCTGTTTGGCGGGCGCACGTACAGTGCGGCGGAGCGAACAGGCGATGCGGAGGAGCTTATTGCGCGCGCTGACATTATAATAGACGCTGTGTTCGGCGTCGGTCTGTCTAGGCCGGTTGACGCTGATGCGGCGCGGATTTTCGGCCTCGTGAACAGCAGCGGGGCTTTTGTCGTCGCCTGCGATATACCGTCAGGTGTTGCTTCCGACACGGGGAAAGTCCTGGGCGCGGCGATTCGGGCGGACGTTACCGTTACGTTTACGCGGCCCAAGCTTGGGTGCTATCTTTCGCCGGGCGCGGCGCTGTGCGGCAGGATAATCGCCGCGCCGATTGCGCCGGAACCGCTTGCGGAGCGGTTCTTTTCGGGCGGGCGGACGGCATATGTTAACGCGCGGCCTGTGATTGCGCGGCGGGCGCGGGATTCGCACAAGGGAGAACACGGGCGCGTCAGCATTATCGCGGGGAGCGTAGGGCTATCCGGCGCCGCGATTTTTGCTATGCGGGCGGCTTCCGCCGCGGGTGCGGGGCTTGTTTACGCATATGTTCCGGAGGGGCTTTACGGTATCGTTGCCGCTGCCGCTGACGGCGAGATCGTTGCGCCGTACGCGGAGATTGACTGCGCGCGGATATTCGAGCGGTCTGACGCTGTGCTTGTCGGGCCGGGACTGGGGCTGTCGGATGGCGCGAAGAACATTGTTGCGGAGCTTTTGCGCCTTTCGCGTGAGGCGGAAAACCCGCCGCCGCTGATTTTAGACGCTGACGCGCTTACGATTGCTGCGGAGTCTCCCGATATGCTTTGCGGGACAAAAAACGTTGTTTTGACGCCGCACGACGGCGAGTTCGCCCGGCTTGTGAACGCGGATCCGAATAACACGGGCTATGATTTTCCGGACGGCAGGCTTGCGGCTGCCTCGGGTTTTGTCGGCAAATACGGCGTTGCGGTTGTGCTCAAGGGCTTTCGCACGCTTATTTGCGCTCCGGAGGAGAGTGCGGCGGTAAACACGACCGGCTCGCCCGCTATGGCCAAGGGCGGTTCGGGCGACGTGCTCGCCGGAATGCTCGCGGGGCTTTCGGCGCAGGCGCGGCGCGGCGGTCTGCCGCTGAGCGGGGAGGTAAACGCCGCCGTGTACCTGCACGGGCTTGCGGGTGAGCGGGCGGCGGCTGAGCGCGGCGAATATTCGGTCAGTCCTCTGCATATAATCGACTGTATCTCTAAAGCAATACTGCTTTGTACGGAGGATGTCGATGATACAGTTTCGGAAAACACGGGTTCAAAGGCTGACTGCGGTTATTTGCGTTATCGCGGCGGCGGCGTTTCTTTTTTCCTGCCGGGCGCAGGGGAATGCAAATGACCTTGCGATAAAAATGCGCGGCGGCATGATAGCCGCTGAGAAAATCTACGCCGAGTATGACGTTCGGTGTGATTTCGGCGAATATGTGCAGGATTTCACGCTGGTGTACGAGGGCGGAGCCGCCGGCGGCACGGTCACGGTGAAAAAACCGGACGAGGTTGCGGGGATTACGGCCGAGATTAAGACGGACGCAAACACGTCCTCGCTTATATGGCAGGATGTTTCGCTTGAAACTGGGATATTGCCCTCAGGGCTGTCTCCCGCCGGGATAATCGGCTTTCTGCTTACGGAGTGGAAGCAGGGCTTTGTTGAGCAGTCGCAATCGTTCAAGGACGGGAAATTTTCCGTCTCGACAAAGCCGGAAAACGCCGTTTACCAGACGACTGTTTTCTCGCAGGAGACGTTTTTGCCTGTTTCAAGTGAGATTCTTTATGAGAACACGACGATTATGTTTGTTGTGTTTAAGGAATTCAAGCTGATGTGACGGCGGCATGCGGCTTGCCGGCTGCGAGAGGAGTTTACTAATGACAGGCATACGCTTAATTATAACAGACCTTGACAACACGCTTCTGCGGCGAGACAAAACGGTGTCAGACCGTACGGTTGGTGTGCTGAAGCGCTGCCGCGAAAGCGGAATTGTGCTTGCCTTTGCAACGGCGCGTCCGAAACGCGCCGTTTTTCAATACCTTGATATTCTTGAGCTTATAGTTGATTAACTCCAAAACCGGCTCATATTTGCGGTCTATTTTTCGATTTTCTTCGCCCTCCTCCTTG
>JAISTA010000204.1 GCA_031272845.1 Oscillospiraceae bacterium | reverse complement strand
TGCCCTCAGCGTCCCGTGCGTTTATTGCCCGATTTCGGTGGTTTTTAAGCACAAATTTCGTGGCCTCGTTGTTCCCTGCGTCTATTGTTCGGTTGCGGTGGCGCTAGAACAGCAATGCCATGGTTTTGGGGATGAGACGCTGAGGGCAGCGTCCCCTACAGCGATTTCCGCAACCCGCCGCGTCGGGACATGCACAATATTGCCGCTATAGCGTGCGTCAGCAATCGTAGCAGGACAGTCCTTCCGGTAACCACCCCCACAGCAGTTCGCACACACATACAGCCTAACCTAAGTCTTTAGCCTCGCACAGGCTTCGCCCCTATGTGCGGCGGTGCTGAAGCGTTCGGACGCTATACCGCACTTGTCATTGGGTGGGTAGGGACTACATTGCAGTACCACTGTTGCCCGGCATAAAAAAAGATTTGCTTCTTTCTAAAAGAAGTCGCCCCTTTTTGGTTACTTTTTCCGGCGAAGCGGAAAAAGTAACCGCACGCCGCGTAGGCGCTCTTGCTTCGCATTGAAGAACAGCCGAGTCCCAATTCCAAACTCCGCACCCGCCCCAAACAGAGAACTTTTCGTTCCCGCCTATAGTTTTGCGTCGCAAAGAACACCACCCACGCGCCAAGTACGAACCAAAAAAATCCCAAAAGCAGTCCACCCCATTAATTCACCGCCGACCACAAAAAAAATCGCCGCAGGAACTCTTTTCCTGCGGCGATTTTCTAATAAAAAGTCTGTTTCTCAAGCCCAAAGCCGATTCCCCTACTCCAGCTCCATCCACCAGCGCTGCCCCTTTACTATCAGCATCCGGTACAGCAGAGCCGTCAGCAGAATCGTTGCGGCAAAGAGACCGATGAGATACGTCATCAGCGACGCGAAATGCCTGAACACAAAGATATACAGCAGCACGCTCACGCCCTCGTAGGCCCAGGTCAGCAGCATTGCGAACAGCGTCGCCTTGTTTTGCTTTATCGCCTGATATTCAGTCGTCCATTGCAGCTTCGGATATTTCAGGTCAAAGAGAAGACCGACTATGCCGACAAGCAGCGTCATAACCGTCGGAAACAGCGCGATAATCGCCATTTCGCCAAGCGGCGCGCCTGAATAGGCCGCGACAAGCGCCGAGCCGATAAACACAGGAACCGTAGCGACAAAAACCTGAAGCATAAGCTTTGAGTTCAGAATCTCCTGCACTGAAATCGGGGCGGATTTCAGTATCCACATCGTCTTGCTCTCAATCGTAATTTGAGACGCGGAGGCGACGCACATGCTTGACACATACACCATAGCAATAACCGCAAGCGCCCCAACCGGGACGGCAAAGCCGGCCTCAATTTCAAACATTTTCAGTGCGCCGAACACTTGCTCGCGGTTAATAACAAACGCAATCCCAAGGATAACCGCCATCATACCGCCGATTACCATGTTCAGAACAATCATCGGCTTGCCGACAAGGCGCGTTAAGTCCTTTTTCACAAGAGATAAAAACGCGCCGGAGCTTTTCAGCCGCCTTGCGACATATTTTTTCTTTCGCTCGGATTTTGCCATCGTGAGTATGCGCGTAAACGTCGAGGCGAGCACCGTAAACACAACCGCAAACGGCAGAATCGCGATTATCGCAAACACAAGCCAGTCAGTGATTTTTCCGGCTATAACGCCCTGCGCAAAAAGGTACAGCGGGTACAATATCCCGCCGGACAGCTTGTCGGAATAGCCGGCAGCGTCCTCAGCCAGAAGCATCAGCTTTGAAAAGCCGCCGGAAAACGCAAAGTAAAAATACAGAAGGTAAAACCCGACGGCGAATACGATCGCGACGAGGTTTTTCATCGGGAGCTTTGCCATCAAAATCGTAATCAGCCAGGCAAGCAGAAGCGACGCCGCAAAGGCAAACAGCGGCAGCAACAAAAATCCAAGCCCGAACAGCACAAAGCCGAGCGCGGAGATTGCTCCCGGCGCGGTAATGATTGCGATTACAACAGCAGGTATCGCGATCAGCAGCTCAAAGAGATATTCGCTCGCGAGAATCATCGACACACGCACGGCGAGAATGAGCGACGGCTTTAACGGCACGGACAGAACAAACTCATTGTCCCTCGAGTCAAAAATCGCGGACTTTGCAATAAAAATCGTCGATATAAGGCAGAGCGACACAACGACTATTCCGTACACGACAAAGTAAACCCACGCGAATTCCGTCAGCAGCGCAGGCGCCATAGAAAAAAAGATCCCGACAAACATCGTCATAGCGGAAATGCCGACGAGTATTGCAAGCGCGACAATTCCGGCTGACTTCGCGACGGTTTTTGCGGCGGCACCGGCTGTGCGCGTTTCCTGCGCGTCAAAATTCGGTGCCGCGCCCTGCGCGGTCCGCTGCGCTTCGGCACGGCGGCCCCTGCGTGCTCCGGCTCTCCGAAAGCCCTTCGCGGTCATATCGGACAAAAGCTTCATTATCTCTATTTTAAGCAGCTTAAAATACATTGAATTATCCTCTTCTAAAGTAGTTTGTTAAAAATCCTTGCTCCGGTAAACCCGGAATTATCCCCGCCTATACGTGCAAAAGAAGCCTTGCGAAAAAGAAAAATACAATCAGGCTTCCCGCGTCTACAATCGTTGTGATGACGGGCGAGGCCATAACCGCCGGGTCAAGCTTCAGCTTCTTTGCGGCCATCGGCAAAAGACAACCCACCGTTTTCGCGAGAACCACCGTGGCGACTAGCGCCAGCGAAACCGTAAGCGAGACAAGTATGTTCTGCTTTTGGTTGACTATCAGCATACGCACAATATTGACCGCCGCAAGCGACGCGCCGCACACCAGCGCGACGCGGAATTCCTTCCACAAAACGCGCAAAATGTCCGCCAGCTCAATTTCACCGACCGCCATACCGCGTATAATCAGCGTTGAGCTTTGCGCGCCCGCGTTTCCGCCCGTGTCCATAAGCATAGGCACGGAGGCGAACAGTATCGGCAGCGCGGCAAGCGCGTCTTCAAAGTGGGAGATAATTGCGCCAGTAACGGTCGCCGAAATCATCAGTATCAGGAGCCACAAAAGCCTGTGCTTTGTCAGGTTAAACACGCTTGTTTTCAGGTACGGCTCCTCAGACGGGGTGATAGCCGCCATCTTCTCGAAGTCCTCGGTCGCAACCTCTTCCGCCACCTCCATGATATCGTCAACCGTGACAATTCCGACAATCCGCTTTTCGGAATCGACGATCGGCAGCGCCAAAAGGCCGTATTTGCGGAAGTCGGCCGCAACATCCTCCGCCGTATCGGTCGTAAAGGCCGAGATGAACGATGTGTCCATAATATCGTTTATAATCTCGTCCATTCTCGACAGCAGCAGCGTTTTGACCGTAACCGTGCCCAAAAGCCGCCGCGAGGAATCCGTCACGTAGCAGGTGTATATAGTCTCCTTGTCCTGCCCGTCCTTGCGGATTTTCTCGAACGTCTGGCTGACCGTCATACCGACCTTAAGGTCGATATACTCGTTTGTCATCAGACTTCCGGCAGAATTTTCCGGGTATTTCAGGAAGCTGTTAATTTCCTCGCGGCGCTGACGCGGAATGTTCGCGAGAACCCGCGCTATAACAGACGCCGGCATTTCCTCGATAAAGTCAACCGCGTCGTCCAGAAACATCTCGTCGACAATGCCGCGTATCTCATAGTCGGTTATCTTTGTAATTATGCTTTCCTGAATATCGGGATTAAGCTCGGCAAAAAGCTCCGCAGCGTAATCCTTTGGCAGCAGGCGGAATATAATGAGCAGCTTTTGGTGTGACTCCGGCTCGTTTTTCTCGAAAAATTCCTCAAAGCTCTCCGCAACGTCAACCGGATTCGCGTTTTGCAGACCCGCAACTATTTTGTGTATATCAGACGATCCCACCAAATCTAAAAGCTCTTGCTGAATATTAATATCTGTCATATGAAGTCCTCCCTGATATACTTTTGCCGGATACTATTATTCTATCATTTTGCGGAGGAATATGCAAGCATTTTTTGACGGCGGTCGAATGAGAGAAATAACTTTGCGGCAGGGCCAGTGTCCTTTTAGACAAAATCTCAAGGCGGGAGCGGATTCCCCGCCCTGCGGCTTATACAAAACGCACCTGCCCCGCCTTGACTCCCCCGGCATTCTGTGCTATAATCATCAAAAACCAAAACACCACCTAACAAAAAGGAGAAAAAATGCTCATCAGTTCACAAAAAGCGGAGGAATCGGCCATTTCCCGCGCTGCGGAACAGCTTGCCGTCACCATTCGCACAGCGCCGAAGGCCTGCGGCGTCGATATTCTGGACACTCTCGTTGTAACGGGCGAGGACAAGGCGAAAATTGCCGAGGAAATGCGCGCGATCGGGCGCGAGCTCGGGGACGGCGGCGCGTTTTTCCTGCGCGACGCCGACAATCTTGACGCTTCGCAGGGACTGATTCTTGCGGGCGCGAAATATGAGGTTCGCAGGCTTGACAAAATGTGTCAGCTGTGCGGGCTTTCCGGTTGCCGGGAGGCTGCGGAGCTCGGCGCGGCGTGCGTATTCGTCGCGATGGATCTCGGAATCGCCTTAGGCGCGGCCGTTGCGCAGGCGGCTGACCTGCGAATCGACAACAGAATCATGTTTACAATAGGAAAAGCGGCCGCGCGTCTCGGCCTTTTGGGCGAATACAAAATGATAATGGGTATTCCCCTGTCCTCGCGCGGCAAAAACGTGTTTTTTGACAGAGAACTGCCGTAACGCTCCGTTAAGGCTGACGACTATAATTATTTTCAGGAGCAAACAAATGTCTGTTACGACGATTGAGACGCGCTTTCCGGAGTGCGACAGAATGGGCGTTATTCACCACGCGGTGTACCCGATTTGGTACGAAGCCGCCCGTATGGATTTTTTGGCGGAGGCCGGATTCTCTTATACGGACAGCCGCGAATATTCCGTTGACCCCGCGATGGTCGACCTGCACATAGCGTACAAGCTCTCGGCCTCGTACCCGGAAACGCTGACGATCGAAACGCGTCTTCTGGAGCTCGCGCCGAAAAAGCTCAAGCTCGGGTATG
>JAISTA010000108.1 GCA_031272845.1 Oscillospiraceae bacterium | reverse complement strand
GGCTCACGGAAATCGCGCCTGTTTACTATGTCTCCGGCAACCACGAGTTCGCGACAAAGGAATACCGCGACCTGTTTCAGGCGCTGCGCGACGTCGGCGTTACAGTCCTGCGCAATCAGGTTGACAGGCTCTATGCCCCGGACGGCTCCGGCGAGTACATCACCGTCGTCGGGATAGACGACCCAAACGGCCCCGCCGATATGAAAACGCCCGCACAGGTTTTCGCGCAGCTTACTGACGAAGACCGCGCGGGGCTTGTCCTCACGCTTGTGCACCGCAATTTCTATCTGCGCAACTATGCCGCGCTCGGCGCGGACGTTATCTTGTGCGGCCACGCGCACGGCGGAATCGTCCGTCTCCCGTTTTTGCCGCAGGGCATTTGGGCGCAGACCGGCTTTTTTCCGAAGGAGACAGGCGGGCTGTTTACCTACGCAAACACCTCAATGTACGTCTCGCGCGGTCTCGGCAACGTGTACGGGATCCCGCGTTTTCTAAACAACCCGCACCTGCCGGTTGTAATTCTGAAAGAGGCCGGCTGACCCGCAATGAAGCTGAATCTTGTGCTGTGCGAGCCTGAAATTCCGGCGAACACGGGAAATATTTCGCGCACCTGCTCCGTTATCGGCGCAAAGCTGCATTTGATCCGCCCGCTCGGCTTTTCTATCGAGGAAAAGGAGGTGCGCCGCGCCGGGCTGGACTACTGGACCGCGCTTGACCTTGAGGTGCACGCCTCCGCAACGGATTTTTTCGCGAAATACGACCTTGCGCGCCTGCCGATGTTTCTCGTTTCAACAAAGGCGCGGCATGTTTACTCCGATATGGATTACGCCGCGTTTGACGAGGTGTTTTTCGTCTTCGGCAAGGAGACAAGGGGCCTGCCGGAGGAGCTTTTGCGCGCGAACGCGGATAAATGCGTGCGCATACCTATGCTTGCGGATATGCGCTCGCTGAACCTGTCAAACGCCGCCGCGATCGTGGCGTATGAGGCGCTGCGGCAGACCGGGTTTGCGGGTCTGGCAAGAAGAAACGCGGCAGGCGGTCTGTAGGCACACCAATCGGACACAGCAAAGCCCCGGAGGAGAAAGCTCTTCCGGGGCTTTTTTTGTATGCGCCACCGCCCTACTTCATAACTCGCCGTATCGCCTCCACCGGGTCAACCCGCGAGGCGGAGATTATCGGGAATATCCCCGCAGCGATCGTCACCACAACCGAAACAAGAAATCCAACAGCAACAGACAGTATTCCTATTGTGAATATGCCCTGATACCTTATATTGTGTTCTGCGGCAGCTCTAATCGCAACCGCAATTACAACTGCGGCAATAAACGAAACCGCCGCCATTTTCAATGCGTCATACAGCATAGTTGACATAACGTTTGATTTACTCAACCCAAGCGCCTTGAGAATTCCGATTTCCCTTTTTCTTGCCCTGCTCTGCAAAAAGTAAATAAACGCAAATAACACAGACACAGAGGCAACCGAAATGCTCGCCGTTAATGTATACTTTCTCTGCAGGTTTCCAATCGCTTCATTAACATCCTCATAATCCTGTGTGCTGAAATACAGCTTGTAGGCAAGCGAGCTTTTCTTGAGCGCGGCGGCTATCTGACTTACATCAGAATGGTTCTTGGCATAAATCATAAGCGCAGACGGCATAAGCTCCTTTTCGATTCGCGTATCGTCTACCCTCAAATTTGTATCCTTATTTTCATTTACAATTTGCGAAAACCGCTCATAAGGAATAAACGTTAAATACGGCGTGCAGGGATTTTGTGTAAGCCTAATATCTCCCGCACCGGAAATTATCCCCGCAATTTCACATTCGATTGTTACCAGCTTATAAACGCTTGCGTCCATTTCGGCAACAGCCTCGCTGCCGCCGTCGGGGAGCATGTAATCATACGTAATTGCGTACGACTTTACAGGCACAAACAGATTAAGCGTCAGCGTTTTTCCGATAAGCGTCTCCACATCCTGCGAGAGGTTTTTTGCAAGCGCCATTTGTATATACCCGGCGTTTGGATTGTCAGACTTTGCGCCATATTCAAGCACAGGCGTGAGGTTTATCTCCGGCACAAGCGCCTCCGCGCCGCAGTAGTTAAACTCCCGGCTATCCCAACCGTCCAACACCGGGGAAAACTCTTTTTCAAAAAGAACTCCGCTATCATCGGAAAGTGTTATTGAGGCAACGCCGGGCATTTTCTCCCAATATGCTTCCGACGCCCCGTAAAATGTATTTTCAGATGCATAAGTGCCCCAAGACACAAAGCTGTATCGCGGATAAACCTTTTCAACTCCGGGAATCGCGGCAATTTCCGCCAGCTCCTCCTGCGTTAATGAAAGCGCGGTTTCATAATCTGTTCTATAGAACAAGTTGTCATCTTCTTCTTCATTAAAAGGATTTTTATCGCTCCCATCAACAAGAACCTTAGCGTTAACCAGCGAAATTCCCCTATCAGAAACGGCGTTTACTAATTTCAGTGCATCAGCCTTTGCGTTACCCGCCACATTTACCGACAAAATCGCATATGCCGCAACTGCCGCCGTTATCAGCGTTACAGCGCGGCGCAGCCATTTATCTCCAATTCTTTTATTGTTATAAAACCTGATAAAGCCGATAAAGCCCCGTTTTTCGCGTTGCTCGGCTTCATTTTTGATAACCGCAGGCATGTCCTTTCGCGCCGTGCCTGAGCTATAAAGCGCCTTATCCTTTATCTCAAACAACAAATCCGCGTATTTGCCAACCGTGTCGTCATGCGAAACAATAATAACAGCCTTGCCCAACTCATGCGCAAGCCTTTGCAGCAGGCTCATCACCGCCGCTGTATTTTCGCTGTCCAGCGCCGCCGTCGGCTCGTCCGCGAGGATAATGTCCGCGTCGTTCGCCATAGCCCGCGCGACTGCAAGCCGCTGCTCCTCACCGCCTGAAAGCGTATCCGGAAAGTCCCCGGCAAGCTCCGTCAGCCCGACAAAAGACAGAAGCTCGTCCGCGTGCGCAGAAGCCGCTTCCTGCGGCATCCCCGCCGCAAGCATGGGAACTAGCAGATTGTTTTTCGCATTCAGGTTTTCAAGCAAATTGCTCTGCTGAAAAACAAAGCCGATGTGCTTTAAGCGAAAATCCGCTTTTTCAACCTCGGAAAATTTAGCGGCGTCGCTGTCTTTGTATAAATACGAAAATCCGTCCGCCGACTGCATGAGACCCAAAATGTTGAGCAGAGACGTTTTGCCCGACCCGGATTTTCCGCGTATTACGGATACAGAACCTGACGGAAAGTCGGCAGATATGTCTTTGAGAATCTCACGTTTGCCATAAGTTATGGACAAGTGTTTTATTGATAGCATGTTATATTTCCTTTGTATGCGGTGTTGCAAAAAGCTGCGTACGCCAGTGAAAATCACCGGCGTACGCAAAATTTGCTATGCTCATTATACCAAAGCGGACACGCCTAAGGAACCGTTGCTTGTGCTCGTTGATACACCGAGAGCGTTTTTGTAAACACAGGTGTAGGTGCAGTACACATATTCTCCATAAGACGCATACTTTTTAGAAGGCGTACCCATGCCAATAATTGTATATGTAGTACTTATGATCTGCTTTTCCCAGCCGCTTATTACGCTATACCCGTTCGTGTCATAACCGATGGCAAGCAACCGGGCTTTGCCAACATCATTGCTGACATACGGGTTGTTCTTTGTTGCGGTACCCCAGTGGGTAACGTAAACCGTATCTGCCAAAGCATTTCCCGCCAAAACCGCCGCAAGGCACGCAACCGCCAATAACAACACGAGCATTCTTCTAGCTTTCTTCATTAGGTTTCCACCTCTCAAAATATATTCGAAGAGAAAACAAAAGAGGAACCCTTGCAGGCCCCTTGCAGGCCCCTTGCAGGCCCCTTGCAGGCCCCTTGCAGGCCCCTTGCAGGCCCCTTGCAGGCCCCTTGCAGGCCCCTTGCAGGCCCCTTGCAGGCCCCTTCTGTACTTAATTGTAACACAATTGAAACATAATGTCAAGCACTTTTTTGCGCTTTTTAGATAAAATTTTCAAATGTTTCTCCAAAATTCGCCGCGTTGTGTATTTCTACATATCGCGTCTAGGCTCTGGGAGATTTGCAGTCCCAATTGGCGCGCCTCCGTCATATCCCCGCCGCCCGCCGCATACAATTTCGTATCAACACTACCTCCGCAACAAGCAAAGGACACACTCATGCAAAGCAAATTTACACAAACGGCAAGCCTGCTTCCCCCGATTCTGCGGCTCGGCTTTGAGCGCATCGCGGAAAACGACCGCGATCGCTGCGAGGAGGTTCGCCTGCGCGTAGGGGAGAATCCCAGCGTCGTCATCTCAGGCCGCGAATTCGAGCTTTCGGATAAGGCCGTAACGAGCGCCGATCTTGAGCGCGTCGTTGAGATAGCGACAAACGCCTCCGCGCACACGACCAAGGAGTCTGTCAAGGAGGGCTACATCACAGCAAAGGGCGGCATACGTATCGGCCTTGCGGGAATCTGCGTGCCCTCCGGCGGCGAGATTTCCGGCTTTCGCCATATCACGTCGCTGAATATAAGAATACCCTCGCAGCGCGTCGGCTGCGCCGAGTCCCTCGCGGCTGACATTTGCGAGGGCGGCACTCTGCCGTCCACGCTCATTATCTCGCCTCCCGGCTGCGGGAAGACGACGCTTTTGCGCGACCTGCTCCGCATTTATTCCGACGGCGACCAAAAGCGCGGCATTGACCCGCACCGCGTCGCCGTGGTGGACGACAGGGGCGAGATTGCCGCCGCCTCGGGGTACGATATTGAGAATTACATCGGGCGGCATACGGACGTGCTGACCTCCGTGCCAAAAGCGCAGGGCGTTTTGATGAGCGTGCGCGCGCTGAACCCGGAGATAATCGCGGTTGACGAGATAACCGCCGCTGAGGACATTGAGGCCGCAGAGGCCGCCTCAAATCTCGGAATCGCGCTTCTGGCAACAGCCCATGCAAAAAACGTCAGCGACCTGCTGAAAAAAGAGCTGTATCGTCAGCTGCTCGAGCGCCGGATCTTCAAAATAGTCGTTACGATAAAGTCCAGCGGCGGCATTCGTACCTATACCGCCGAGAGGCTCAGTGCTTAGGTTTATCGGCGCGGCGGTCATCGCTGTGTGCGGCGGCGCACTCGGACTGTACTTTTCCGCCGCGCTGAAAAAAAGGCTGCTGCTGATAACGGAGCTTGAGGGCGCGCTGAATATCGTGCGCGAGGAGCTTTCGGCAAACCTGACGCCGCTGCCGGAGCTGTTCGCAATGGCGTCGAGGCAGAACACCGGCCCCGTCAGCGAATTTTTTGGCAGTGTCGTCCTCGGCTTCGACGAAATCGCAGAAAAGCCGTTTTACGATACGTGGCAGGAGGCGGCAAATGCCCTGCCCTGCCTGACCCCCTCCGAAAAGGACACGCTCTGCCGCCTCGGTCGCACTCTCGGCCGGTACAACACAGAGGATCAGGTGCAAACGCTCGGGACTGTCGCCGCAAGGTTTGCCGAATTCCGCAGAGGCGCGGAGACGCGTCTTTCCAAAGAGGGCAAGTCCCGCACTGTTCTGGGGCTCGCGTCCGGCATACTTCTCGCGATAATTCTGCTGTAAACGCGAAGGCTTCACCATAGCCAACCGTTCTATACTTAAGGAGCTTTACATTGGACGTAGATTTAATCTTCAAGATAGCCGCAATCGGCATTTTGGTCGCCGTGCTTGATATGATTCTGGTTAAGGCCGACCGCAAGGATCAGGCGCTTTTAACAGGGATAGCAGGACTGATTGTCGTTCTTGTCATTGTGCTAAAGGAGATCAGCGGGCTGTTTAACACAATCCGGAGTCTCTTCGGTCTTTAGCGATGAACATTCTGGCAAAGGCCTTTTCACTGGCCGTAACAGGCAGCTTTTTCGCAGTACTGCTGAAGAAAAACACGCCTGAGATTTCTCTTGCGATGACGATAATCATCTCCGCTGTCTGCGCGTTTTTGTCCGTCGAAATTCTCGCCGAGATAATCAATTTCCTCAGAATCTCGGCGCAGCTAGCCGAAATTCCGAATGCGACCGTGGCGATTGTACTCAAGGCCTCCGGCATTTCAATCCTCACAAAGCTCACGGGAGACGTTTGCCGGGACGCGGGTCAGACAGGCGCGGCCTCCGGCGTTGATTTCATCGGTTCAATCGTGTGCGTGTATATCGCCCTGCCGCTCTTTGAAACGGTTATCGATATGCTGCGCAAAATGCTCTAGGCGGCGTTTTTTTACCGCCGCTTCTCACTACTAAATGGTACACACATGAAAAAACGCTTACTTATAATCGCCGTGCTTTTTCTGCTCCTGCCGATTCACTCCCTCGCGGCGGAGGACTCTTCCGGCTACCCGGAGGAATTCTCCGATATGCTGGAGGAGCAGTCCTCCGCGCTGGGCGCCGACCGTCTGCCGGACGCGCTGCCGGATTCGGCGGACGAGCTGATGCACGGGATTGACGTGTCAGACAGCACGGCTCCGCAAAACGGCCTTGCGAAAATCCTGGACGGCGCAAAAAGCTACATAGCGGGCGCGTTTGCCGGGGCGCTGGCCTCCTGCACCGCGATAATCCTCATCAGCATTGCCGTTGGCGTGTTCAAGTCCGCTTTCCCGGACGCGGCGGGCAAAACGCAAGGCAACTACGCGATTCTCGCGGCGGTTCTCGCAATCTCGGGCATAGCGCTTGCGCGTGTCGGGAGCTTTATCGGCCTTGGAGAAACCGTTTTGCAGGAGCTTGAGACCTTCGGCAGCGCGCTTTTGCCCGTCGTTTCGGCGGCTGCGGCGGCCTCCGGAGAGGTGACTGCCGCAGCCGTGAAATACTCGGCCTCCGTGCTTGTAATCAACGTAATGATGCGTGCAATGCGCGGGATCGTCATGCCTCTGATTTACGCCTACTGCGCGGTTTCCATTGCTGACGCGGCGGTCGGGGACGGCACGCTTTCAGGCGTCGCGGACTTTATCCGGTGGCTCTGCAAAACAATCCTGACGGTTTTCTCGATCGTGTTCATCTCGTACATAACGCTCTCCGGCGTTGTGAGCCAAACTGCGGACGCTATGGCCGTAAAGACGGCGCGCGTCGCAATCTCAACGGTTCTGCCCGTCGTTGGCGGCATACTCTCGGACGCCGCCTCAACCGTACTTTCCGGCGCGCAGATTCTGAAAAACGCGACAGGCATATTCGGAATGCTGGCAATTATCGCAATATGTATCGTGCCGTTTCTGAAGCTCGGCATTAACTATCTGGTGTTCAAGGCGGCGGGAAGCGTCTCCGGCACTGTCGCCGACGCGCGAATATCAAGACTTATCAATAACGTATCAACGGCGTTCGGCATGACGCTCGCGATGACAGGCGTTTGCGCGCTTATGCTGTTTGTGTCGCTGGTCACAAGCGTCAATATTCTGGCATAGAGCGCCTTTACACAAGGAGAAAAAATGTACAACCTCATACACCAATGGATAATCGGCCTTGCCGGGGCGGCGGTCATAACCGTAATCTGCAAGACAATAACGCCCGACGGCAAGACAAAAAAAACGCTCACCCTCATCTGCGGCTTTGTTCTGCTCATCGCGCTCGTGCGCCCGTTTGTGTCGTTTGACTATGACTCGTTTACAATAAATACGAGCCGCTTTTCAGACAGCGTGGCGGCATTTTCTGAGGACATCACGGAAACGAACAAAAATATCACAAAAAGACTCATAGAAGAAAGGTTCGCCGAATATATTATCAGCAAGGGCAAAGAGCAGGGACTTGAAATCAGCGCCTGCACAGCAAGAGCAGAGCTGACCTCAGACGAGGTTTGGTACCTTTCCTCCGCGCTGATCGTCTGCCAGCAGGATTCCGCAAAACGCGGCGAGCTGGGCTATACGCTGGAGCGCGACTTCGGCCTTGACCCCGCGTCAATCATTTGGGCAGAGGGTGCGCCGACCGAATAGCGCACCGCAAATTTGCAAAAAAGTTATTATTTAAAGAAGCCTTTAACTCGGAGACAACGAATGAAAAAGTACGCTGAGAAAATCAAAACGCTGTTTAAGTCTAAGAAGATAAGCGGCGCGGTCATCATTATTTTGTTTGCCGTGCTGGGACTTGTATTTCTGCTCCTGCCGACGGAAAAGAGCAATCCGCCGCCGGCCGCCGCAGCCTCCGGCGAAAAAACGCAGGAGGAAATAAGCTACTCCGTCACCGCCGAGGAAAACAGAATCGCGGTTCTGCTCTCGAAAATCTCGGGTGCCGGACGCGTCGAGGTTATGCTGTCGCTTAAGTCCAGCGGCCTGACGGAGCTTGCAACCGACTCGAAATACTCCGAAAAGCAGTCCGGCGGGGCGCTTGCCGAGGTGAACGAGGACGAAACAACAGTAGTCGTGCAGGACGCGAACCGCGGCGAGGGACCCGTCATAGTCCGGCAGGGAATGCCCGAATATATGGGCGCGGTGGTTGTGTGCCAGGGGGCGGACAGCCCGGAGGTTCGGCTCGCGGTAACAAACGCGATCGCGTCGCTCACGGGACTGCCGAAGAATAAAATCACAGTCGCGAAAATGTCGTGAACGGCGGTTTTATCATAGCAAATTCAAGTGTATTCGCTAAAAAATATTGCGGCAATAATCGCCGCGGCAAACAAAAAGGAGAAACCAAATGCGTAATTTCAAGAGAAACGCCGTTGTCGTGACAGTTATTCTGTTTGTCGCGGCGGCCGCCTACTTAAACTGGTGGTACGGCAAAAAGGACGGCGCGGACACCGGCGCTGTCTCAGGCCCCGGCTATACAGACGAGCATTCCGACAATAACGGCGCGCTCACCCCGTCCCCCTCGCCGAGCGCAGACGATTCCGGCCTGTTTTACACCGGAGACGGCGGCACCGACACCGACAAGCAGTCCACCTCGCAGGCGGCGTATTTTGCCGAGACGCGCCTGAATCGCTCCTCCGCGCGGGACGCGGCAATCGAGACGCTCTCAGCCGTAACCGCCTCAGCCGGAGCCTCTCAGGAGCTGACCGACTCCGCGCTCTCAAAAATCGCGGCAATAGCGGACTTCACTCAAAAGGAAGCCGAAATTGAGGCGCTCATCATGGCAAAGGGCTTTACAGACTGCGTCGTCTACATATCAGACGAGGGAGTCAAGGTAACGGTACCCGCGCCGGAGGCGGGCCTGTCAACGGTTGAGGTCGCCAAAATCACGGATATTGTGACAAGCGAAACAGTTTGGAAGGCAAAGGATCTTACTATAATTGAGGTAAAATAGAGCACAATTACAAAAGAACTTTTGTGATTGTGCGGAAGTAAGGAAAAAAATCGGGGGAAATGAATTCTCCCGATTTTTTTGTATTCTATTTACTGGGGGGGGATTTTTTCGGGCGGCTGTACTTGCTGTTTGGTGGGTGGGTTTGGCTTGGAGGCGGGGCTTAGTGTCCTTTTCAACGCACATCTTACGACGGGAACGAAAAGTTCTCTGTGCGGCGCAGGCTGCTATGTTTGGAATAGGGACTGGACTGCTCTTCTTTGCGAAGCTAGAACGCCTACGCGGCGGGCGGTTACTTTTTCCGCTTCGCCGGACATCGTCCCCAAAAAGGGGCGACTTCTTTTAGAAAGAAGCAAATCTTTTTTTATGCCGGGCAAAGGCGGTGGTACAATGTAGTCCCTGCCCACACCGCGAGAAGTGCGGTGCGGCGTCCGAACGCTCCAGCACCGCCGCACGCAGGGGCGAAGCCTGTCCGGGGCTAAAGACTTAGGTAAGACTGTAGCTTACCGCGAACTGCGGTGGGGGTGCTGGCCGGAAGGACTGTACTGCTACTATCGCTGCCGCACGTTGTGCTGGAGGTGGGTGCGTGTCCCGACGCGGCGAGGGTTGTTGCGGCATTAGGTGCGTCCTTGCGGTGCAGGCGCGTCCCCCGCTACCGCAACGTTTCCGTAGGGGACGGTGTCCTCGACGTCCCTCCCTTGTTTTGCCACCGGAATTTGTGTAAGACGGCGTTATCGTACAACGCGGGTGCGGTCAGGTGCGTTGTCCTTGGACGCGCTTTGCGCGTCCTGGACAGGCGGGTGCAGTGGTGGTGGTTGGATTTCGGGCGGTTTGTGCTGTAGGGGACGCTGCCCTCAGCGTCCCGTGCGTCTATTGTTCGGATTTATTTGTTTTTAAGCACAAATGTTGTGTTCTCGGCATTCCGCACGTATATTGTCCGGTTAAGGTGGTTTTAGAACGGCAACGCCGTGGTTTCGGGGACGGGACGCTGAGGGCAGCGTCCCCTACATGGGATTACCTCACCCCGCCGCGTCGGGACACGCACCGCATTGCCGCTAGAGCGTGCGTCAGCGATCGTAGCAGTACAGTCCTTCTGGTAACCACCCCCACCGCAGTCCGCGGCAAGCTACAGTCTTACCCGAGTCTTTAGCGCCGTTTCCGGCTTCGCCCCTGTGTGCGGCGGTGCTGAAGCATTCGCCGCGACCACCGCACCTGTCATTGGGTGGGTACGCACCACATTGCAGCACCGCTGTTGCCCGGCATAAAGCGATTTTGCTTCTTTTCTCAAGAGAAAAGAAGTCGCCCCTTTTTGGTTACTTT
>JAISTA010000099.1 GCA_031272845.1 Oscillospiraceae bacterium | reverse complement strand
ATTGCCAGGAGGAGGACGCAGGCGTGTTGTAACCCGGCAAGGACGACGACACAGCAATACGGAAAATAGGCCGCAAAGACGTGACGTTTTTCAAGTGGTTTGACTATATTACATTTTCATTTGAGCTGCGCTTGTACTCGAAAATTACGGGGCAGTTATTCTCGTCAATGCCTACGCTGTCTATTCTTACGTTTGTAATGGTGTATTCAGCGGACAAAAAGGTAACGCTGAAGAACGCGTCCATATTTTGTTCAATTAGGTTTTGCAGCTCTCGTTCCTAAAGAAACGGACGCCGATTTTACTTCCGTAATCGGGCCGTTTATTGAGAATAGTTTAATATCAGCCATAATAATGCTTCCCTGATCCGTTAATTTTTCTCGGTTTACCCAAGCGCCTGCGCGAGATCCGCAATCAGATCCTCCGCGGACTCGATTCCGACTGAGAGCCGCAGCAATTTCTCGTCTATACCGCGCGCGAGACGGTCTGCCTCCGGAACATCGGCGTGCGTTTGCGTCACCGGGTAGGTTATCAGGGACTCAACGCCGCCGAGACTTTCG
This sequence comes from Oscillospiraceae bacterium, assembly GCA_031272845.1. Classification (GTDB taxonomy): domain Bacteria; phylum Bacillota; class Clostridia; order Oscillospirales; family Oscillospiraceae; genus JAIRRO01. The sequence goes on along the minus strand of JAISTA010000099.1, from coordinate 13,533 downwards.
GCGAAAAGTATCAGCTTGACGCGCTCCAGTACGGCGCGTGCGGTTTCCTCACTGTCCACCGTAAAGGAAATCATCGAGCCGAAGCCGCGCGCCTGACGCGTTGAGATTTCATATCCCTCGTGGTCGGGCAGGCCGACAAAATACACCTTCGTGACCTTCGGCTGAGTTCTCAGCCAATTGGCAATCGCGGCGGCGTTTTGCTGCGCCTTTTCCATACGGAGCGCGAGGGTTTTTATTCCGCGCGTGACCAAAAACGCGTCAAAAGGCGAGAGCACCGCGCCGGAGGTTTTCTGAATAAAGCGCAGCCGCTCGTCCAGCGCGGCGTTTGCCGCGACTAAAAAGCCGCACAGCGTGTCGTTATGCCCGGCAAGGTATTTTGTGCCGGAGTGGACGATAATATCCGCTCCCAGCGCAATCGGGTTGCAGAAATACGGCGTTAAAAACGTATTGTCGCAAATCAGGAGAATATCGCGCCCGGCGATCAGCTTTTTTGCGGCGGAAATATCCGTCACCTTCATCATCGGGTTTGTCGGGCTTTCGATAAACAGCGCCTTTGTTTTCGGCGAAAGCAGAGGTTCTGCTTGACTTAAGTCAGACGTATCTATATAATGTATGACAAGGCCGTTCTTTTTGGAAAGATTGTCAAACAGACGGATTGACCCGCCGTACAGGTCGTCCGTCGCGATAATCTCATCTCCGGGGGAGAACAGCTCCATAAGCGTTGCGATTGCGGCCATTCCTGTGGAAAAGGCAAGCGCGCCGAAGCCGCCCTCAAGCGCGGCGACGAGCTTTTCCGCGTGCTCGCGCGTCGGATTCTGCGAGCGCGAATAGTCGTACCCCGTGCTTTGGCCGACGCCGGGGTGGGCAAAGGTTGCCGACTGGTATATCGGCACGGCGACCGTGCCGGTTGAGGTTGTATTGTCACGCGCGGCGTGAATGCAGGCGGTATCGGGCTTCATAAAAACATCCTGAAAATTTTTTTTGGAAATTCGCAAAAAAGGCTTGACAAACCAAAAGCGAAAGCATATAATACAAATATAACATATCGGTTAAGTATATTATTTCTGCTTCAACCAACCAATACATATACGAAAACTATCTTTTAATTAATATAACAGGAGAATCACAAAATGTCAAGAGTTTATAACAGCCTCACCGAATTAATCGGTAAAACGCCACTGCTTGCCCTTAACGGGTACGGCAAGAAGAACGACCTCGGCGCAACCGTCGTCGGAAAGCTTGAGTACTATAATCCGGCCGGCTCCGTAAAGGACAGAATCGCCCTTGCGATGATTGACGATGCCGAAAAGAGCGGCAAGTTAAAGCCCGGCGCAACGATTATTGAGCCGACCTCCGGCAACACCGGTATCGGTCTTGCGTCAGTCGCGGCGGCGCGCGGATATAAGATTATCCTCACAATGCCTGAGACAATGTCAATCGAGCGCCGCAAGCTGCTTGCCGCCTACGGCGCGGAGCTTGTTTTGACGGAGGGCTCAAAGGGAATGAAGGGCGCGATTGCAAAGGCTGAAGAGCTTGCCGCCGAAACGCCGAATTCGTTTATCCCCGGACAGTTTGTAAACCCCGCAAACCCGCAGGTTCACCGCGAGACGACAGGCCCCGAAATTTGGGACGACACGGACGGAAAGATTGACATTCTCGTTTCCGGTATCGGAACGGGCGGAACAATCACAGGCGCGGGCGAATACCTGAAGTCAAAGAACGCAAACGTCAAGATTGTCGCGGTTGAGCCTTACGACAGCCCGGTTCTTTCCGAGGGCCGTCCCGGACCGCACAAAATCCAGGGTATCGGAGCGGGTTTTGTGCCTGACACGCTGAATACGCAGGTGTACGACGAAATCATCACCGTCAAGAACGAGGACGCGTTTGCGGCGGGACGCGCGGTTGCGCTGGCCGAAGGACTCCTGATCGGAATTTCCTCAGGCGCCGCGATTCACGCCGCCACGCAGCTTGCAAAGCGCCCGGAGAACAAGGGCAAGCTGATTGTCGCAATCCTCCCGGATACAGGCGAGCGATACCTGTCCACCGCGTTGTTCGCGGACTAATTCAAAAGCTACTAATAAGGGGTATTATCATCCCCTAGCATTCCTCCTCCTTATAAAACACAAAGACCCGCGAGCGCGGGTCTTTGTGTTTTGTGCGTATGGAGCGAAATCACAGTGCCAAACTAGCGATAATGAAACCCATTATAACTTCCAAACCCAAGCATATACAATGCCAAGGCAAAGGAACCGTTTTCATTGTCTGCTATTTGCTTCAATTCGTCAATAACGGTATCTTGCGGAACGACTCCGGGCGCGGCTTTTTCAACTACGTTTTCAATTACAGACGGTAAAATCATACACATCTGATAAAACGCGTCGTCCTGCCCGGTGACAAGTTTATAGAACTCGTCCATACTCACTCGGCGTATACGGCGGTGCTTTTGCTTTGTCCCGTCAACACTGACCATCCACGTTATGTTTTGTGACTTTTTCGCTATGGCTTCAACAAGTAAACAAGCGCAATCGTCGTCGGACAATAACTGCCCTTGCATTTTCATATATGTTTTACCGCTTGACGCGCTATTCATTGTGTTGTGCTTGTTTTTCATTTCAACGTATACGGTTTTAACCTTGTCGCCATCGGGTAACAAAACCCCGTTTTCGTTAGTAAAAATTACGTCCCACCCGGCAAGTGGAACAGTGCAACCTGCTACATACTGGAAAAGCCGTTGATGAAAATAGCCTATATCGTTATTGTTCGACTTATCACGTTGACGGAAAATTTCATTCTTGATAATTTCATCCCAAGAATAGCGATAGACTGTTTTATCGAAAATCAACTTGATAGGGTCAACAATGTTACTGTTGAATTTTCGCAAGTCAAAGGCGGCGAGTTTATCGCCATACTGCTGTATTGTCAACTGGACGTGTTTTATAAAATCATGTTCGGATATAAACATTAAATCCCAACTCATACGCTTTTTAACCCCCTGTAAATCTCTTTGGCTATGTCGTATGCGAGTAGGACAGGCACGGCATTACCAACTTGTTTATATTGACTTCCAACACTCCCGATAAATTCCCAATCATCAGGAAAACATTGAACACGCGCGTTTTCGCGTACTGTAAACGGGCGGGCTTCTAATGGGTGACATCTGTCTGTTTGCTTTTGGGACGGTGAAGTCAAAACCGCGAGTGACGGTTCATCTAAACTTAAACGGCGCAATATCCCGGTGCGACCGCCGCCCATGTTCCAACAACTTTTCATATATTCCCGCGCTATGTTCTCAGGAATATCACGCCAATAACCACCCGGCGGCACTAACTCAAATATTTTTCGCTTGTATTCCGAATAGGGCGTACCCGCGCTATCGGGAACATCTTTTAACACGTCACGCAAAACGGGTTTACAGTCATGTGGAGCGGGGAACGCAATCTTAATTTTATCAACTAAATCATTACGTACACCAATAGTTATTAGGCGTTCGCGCTTTTGCGCAACGCCGTAATCCCAAGCATTCAATACTTGCTTTTGAATGGTATATCCCGCTTGCGTAAATATCTCAAGGATTGTTTCATATGTGCGTCCGCCACCGTGGGTTAAAAGCCCGCGAACGTTTTCAAATAAAAATGTTTTCGGACGCAATTTTTCAAGGAATACGGCGAAGTGATAAAACAATGTTCCCCGCGCGTCCTCAAGCCCAAGCCGCTTACCTGCATAGGAAAAAGACTGGCAGGGTGCGCCGCCTGAAAGCAAGGAAAGTTCCCCGACCTGTAAATTAAAAAGCGCGGGTAAGTCAAGCGGTGAAATATTGGCTATGTCGTCGCATATTACATTCCAATTCGGGCGGTTTGATTTGAGCGTGTTTGCTGCGTCTTTGTTAAACTCAATAAGGGCGAGGGTATCAAACCCCGCCTTTTCAATGCCGAGAGCAAGCCCGCCCGCCCCGGCGAATAGCTCGATTACAGTTAAAGGGTGAACCTCCGACGGCGCGACGTTATTTTGCTTTTGTGTCTTGCTCATAGTCGGTCAATTCCTTTTTTTCGATAAATTCTACATCTCATTTTATCATAACCGCGCCGAAAAAACAACCACATCTTTTTGTGGTCTCGACGCAATAAGAACTGAGACTTGCAGGGTTGCCAATGAGCTTTGTGGAGAATGTAATGAGAAAATAAAAGAGGGTGCGACAATGCACCCTCTTTCGCTTACTTCGAGTAATTCTCTCTGCTTCTTATGTACAGCTCCTCGCGGAACGCGGGGGTCAGGTACTGCGCGCCGTAGAAGTTGAACATAGACGGCTTGTCCGGACGCGCAAAGCGGTCAGCGAACTCGCGGGCGTACTTGCGCTGCTCCTCTTCGGGAAGCTTTGCAAAATTCTCGGGCAGACCCTGCGGCGTTACCGCTATAATGATTTTGTCGCCGTAATCGTCGTAGATTTTGTACGAGTCGTTCATTGTCTGCGGACCCCAGGCGTCCCACCCGGCCTTGATCATGTTCGGAACCTGCTTGTACAGCTGCCCGCAGGAGTGCAGCTCCGCAAAAATGCCTTTTGAATGCAGGAATTCCGTGATGCGCTTCATGTAAGGCACAATCATTTCCTCGGCGACGGACGGGGAGAAGAACGTCTCCTTTTGGCTGCCCCAATCGTCGTGGAAATACACCGCGTGGATATGGTCAAAATAGGTCAGATACTTGTCGAAAATGCGGATGTACAGATCCGTGAGCTTGTCAAAGAACTCGTGCACGTCCGCCTGTGAATCCTCGTCGAAAACGGCGAGAACCGCTCCCTCAAAGTCGAGCAGGGAGATAAGGCGCTCGTAAAAGCCCGTCTGGAACCAGACGACGTTGAAGTTATCCGGCTGTAGGTAGGTGCCGTTGTTTGCCTTGGCCGCGCCCTCCCAGTCCCACTTGTCGATGTCCGGGAAGACGACCTTTTCCTTCCACTCAGAAATGTCCTCAAGAAACGGCTTTCCGGGGCGAACCATGCTGCCGCCGACCTGCGCGACATACTCCCAGATGATGCCGAACATATCCGAGCCGCCGCCCTCCTTGTTCGCGTCAAACGGGCGCGCCTCAAAACAGAACGCGCGCGCGACGTTATCCGGCACAACGCGGGGCGTGAACATACGGAACTCCGCATGCTCTATAACCTGCCACAGGGGCTTTTTCTGAAAGAGCGCCGCGATACCGTCGTGTGCGGTAACGGGGGTTTTGTAGAACTTCATACCGGGGCTTGCGCCGAAGGGGGGCGTTTCGAATACAGCCTCAAGCTCTGCATTGTCGAATTTCGGAATAGACATATTTTCTCCTTTCGATTAAAAAATTTTGGTTTTCAAATTTCCGCTTGATAAGTTTAGCTCCATATTTGTTTTCACGCGCGCAGGGAGTGAAACAAACCTGACGCAAAAAAAACCGGCGCGGCATCAAAAATTACACTTGAATTTATAGGATAAACGTGCTATTATAAAAGCAATGTGTGCTTGAAGCTGTGCCTTGGAGCAAAATCAACGCTTTTCATATTATATAACAGTACAAATGAATTGTAAATACCAAATTTATAATTATTTCGAGGTCATGTGATGGCTTTTATTGTAAAAAAATTCGGAGGAAGCTCTGTAGCCGACGCCGAGAGGATACGGCGGGTCGCCGGAATCATTGCGGAGGACTACCGTGCGGGACACAAAATAATCGCGGTTTTGTCCGCGCAGGGTGATACTACGGACGAGCTTATCGAAAAGGCCTCCGAGCTTTCAGGCAAGCCGCCGAAGCGTGAAATGGACGTGCTTTTGTCCTCCGGCGAGAGAATCTCCGTCGCCCTTATGGCGATTGCGCTTGAGAACATGGGTCTTCCCGCAATCAGCCTTACCGGCCGGCAGGCGGGAATTTCGACAAGCGCGGATTATTCCTCGGCAAAGATTGAACGGGTCGAGGGCTCGCGCATTCTGCGTGAGCTGGACAACGGACGGATTGTGATTGTCGCGGGCTTTCAGGGAATGGACAAGTACGACGACGTTACGACGCTCGGGCGCGGCGGCTCGGACACAACGGCGGTGGCGATAGCGGCCGCGCTGCACGCTGACAAGTGTCAGATATACACCGATGTTGACGGGGTGTATACGGCGGATCCGCGTAAGGTTGAGGGCGCGCGAAAGCTATCCGAGATTACATATGACGAAATGCTTGAGCTTGCCTCACTCGGCGCGCAGGTTCTGCACAACAGAAGCGTGCAGATGGGAAAGCGCTACGGAGTTGAGATAGAAGTTCTTTCGAGCTTTACGCCGGGTGTTCCCGGCACAATCGTAAAAGGAGCCGCAACTATGGAGAAAACAAAAATTTCAGGTGTCGCGAAGGATACAAATACGGCGCGTATCGCAGTTATGGGACTCGCGGACACGCCGGGTATCGCCTTTCGCGTTTTTAACGAAATCGCAAGAGCGGGGATAAACGTCGATATTATCCTGCAGTCTATCGGTCGCGACAAAACAAAGGACATCAGCTTTACCGTGCCGAAGGAGGATTTGCAGGCGGCGGTTGCAACGCTCGAAAAAAAGAAGAGCGAGCTGCAATACTCCGCTATCGACACAAACGACGCGGTTGCAAAGGTGTCTATTGTCGGCGCGGGAATGATGAGCGCGTCCGGCATTGCCGCGATGATGTTTGAGGCGCTTTACGACGCTGAGGTGAACATAAACATGATTGCGACGAGCGAGATCAAAATTTCCGTGCTTGTCAGGGAGACAGACGCTGACAGAGCGGTTGACGCGATTCACCGCAAGTTTTTCGAATAAGCCGAACTTATTGGATTATTCACGTTTTTTCAAAACAAAAGAGGATTTTTTTGCCGGCAGCTATGACGTCGCGGTTATCGGAGCGGGTCACGCGGGGACAGAGGCGGCGCTGATTTCAGCCTATCTCGGCGCAAAAACCGTCTGCTTTACGGTGAACCTGGACGCTGCCGGAAATATGCCCTGCAACCCCGCGATCGGCGGCACCGGCAAGGGTCATCTTGTGCGCGAGCTGGACGCTCTCGGCGGCACCATGGCGCGCTTTGCGGACAAGGCCGCCCTGCAATACAGAACGCTGAACCGAGGCAAGGGGGCGGCCGTGCACTCGTTGCGCGTGCAGTGCGACAGAACGCGGTACCGCGAGACGGTCAAGCTTGAGCTTGAGTCGCGGGAAAACCTTGACCTGAAGCAGGCCGAAATTACCGATATATTTGCGGAAAATGGCCGCGTTGTCGCAATCCGAACCTACGGCGGCGCGGTGTACGCCGTGAAGAGCGTCGTCGTCGCGACAGGGACGTTTCTTGAGGGCAGGACAATAACCGGCGCAAGCGTGCGCAGCGGCGGGCCGGACGGCATGTTCGCCGCAATCGGGCTGTCGGAGAGCCTTGCCGCGCTTGGAGTTACGCTGCGGCGGTTTAAGACGGGCACGCCGCCGCGCGTGAACGCGAATTCGGTTGATTTTTCCGCAATGGAGGAGCAGCCGGGGGACGACGACCCGCAGCCGTGCTCGTTTACGGCGGCGCATACGCCGGAGAACCGCGCCGTTTGCTACCTGACGTATACAAACGAAAACACGCACGCGATTATCCGCGAAAACCTGCACCGTTCGCCGCTTTACGGCGGCGTTATCGAGGGAACGGGTCCGCGCTACTGCCCCAGCATAGAAGACAAGGTGGTGCGCTTTGCGGACAAAGTCCGGCACCAGATTTTTGTCGAGCCGATGGGTGAGGAGACGCGCGAGCTTTATATTCAGGGCTTTTCGTCCTCTATGCCGGAGGATGTGCAGATAAAAATGCTGAGAACTCTGCCGGGACTTGAGCGCGCGGAGCTTCAGCGCCCGGCTTACGCCATTGAATACGATTGCTGCGACCCGACCGGGCTCACGGCAACGCTTGAATTTAAGCATTTGCCGGGACTTTACGGCGCGGGGCAGTTTAACGGCTCCTCCGGCTATGAGGAGGCGGCGGTTCAGGGCTTTGTCGCCGGGGCGAACGCCGCGCTGTCTGTTCTCGGGCGGGAGCCGATGATAATATCCCGCGCTGACGGATACATCGGCGTTTTGATTGACGACCTTGTGACAAAGGGCACAAACGAGCCGTACAGAATTATGACGAGCCGCACGGAATTCCGGCTTTACCACCGCCAGGACAACGCGGATCTGCGCCTGTCGGAAATTGCCGCGCGGGCGGGGACGATTACCGAGGAGCGGCGGCGCACTGTTGCGGAAAAATACGCGGCCGTCAGCGCGGAAATTGAGCGGTTGGGCAAGACCTTTATCCCGCCGTCGGACGAGCTGAAGGAAATTCTGAGCGCGGCGGGGGAGACAGCTGTCACGACAGGCGTTGCGCTTCTGTCGCTTTTGCGGAGGCCTAGCGTGACGTATGACGCGCTGGCGGTTTTGGATACAAGCAGGCCGCGTCTTTCGCGGGAAATTGCGGAAAGCGTTGAGATTACCGTGAAATATGAGGGCTATATTGAGCGGCAGAAAAAGCAGATAGAGCAGTTTCGAAAGCTTGAGAGCTATCCGCTGCCGCAGGATTTGGACTATGCGGCGATAAAGGGACTTCGGCTTGAGGCGCGGCAAAAGCTGGCGCAGATAAAGCCGGTCAGTCTCGGTCAGGCGATGCGCGTTTCGGGCGTTTCACCGGCGGACAGCGCCGTTTTGATGATTTTTCTAAAGCAAAGGGGTACAAAAGCCGATGTTTGAACATTTCGTAACAGGCAAAACGCTGCCGGAGGCCTACCACAACGCGCTTTTGGCGCTTTATGAAAACAACGAGCTTTTGCCGTGCCCCGACTATAACACGACGCAAAAAGAGGCCTCGGTCACGTTTGTCTGCGAGGAGCCGCTGGCGGAGCCGATGATTTCGCGGCTTTTTATCGGCGACCCGCATTCGCTTGAGCAGTACCGCCAGGAAATGCTCGACGGAATACTCGACTTTGAGGTTGAGCGCGGAAACTGGGAGTACACCTACCACGCGCGCATGGCGGATCAGCTGCCGTGGGTCGTTGCGGAGCTTCAGCGCAATCCGGACACGCGCCGCGCGGTGATTTCAATCCGCAAGGAGCAGGATTTGGAGCTGGACTCTCCCGCGTGCCTCCAGAATATTCAGTATTTTATACGCGGCGGCAAGCTGCACTGCAAGGTTTTGTTTCGCTCAAACGACGCGGTAAAAGCCTCGTTTATGAACGCCTACGCGCTTGTGCGGTTGCAGGAGCGCATCGCGGCGCAGGTCGGCGTGCTTGTCGGTACGTACACGCACCGCGCGAACTCATATCACGTGTACGAGCGGGACTTCGGTTTGTTTGAGGGGTATATCCGGCGCATAAAGTCAGGTACCGTGCCACGGCTTGGAGTAGAACAGGAGTGGCTCAGCGTCCTCGACACAACATATGATTATACCGGTGACTGGGACGAGCAGATGGAGTCCGAAAAAGACTCGATCGCGGAGCTTGTACGGCAGCTGAGGGACGAAAGGTGACGCGGACGCTTCGCAAAACGCTATGAGTGACGGGAATAATAACAATTACAGACCGCTTGCGGATCTTTTGCGGCCGGACAGCCTTGAGGACTTTGTCGGGCAGCGGCACATCCTCGGCCAAAACGGACTTTTGCGCAAGGTAATCCAATCCGGCAAGCTGCCGAATATGATTTTCTACGGCCCGTCAGGCACGGGCAAAACCACAGCTGCGAACATTATCGCGAAAACGTCAGGCAGAACACTGCGCCGCCTGAACGCGACAAACGCAGGTCTTGCGGACATCAAGGAAATCGTCGGGGAGCTCGGCACGTTTGCCGCGCCGAACGGGGTTTTACTGTATCTCGACGAGATACAGTATTTTAACAAAAAGCAGCAGCAGTCGCTTTTGGAATTCATCGAAAGCGGCGAGATAACGCTTATCGCCTCGACGACAGAAAACCCGTATTTTTACGTGTACAACGCGATACTTTCGCGCTGCGCCGTGTTTGAGTTTAAGCCTATCGGCACGGAGGATATAGCAGACGCGATTCGGCGCGCCGTGCGGAGGCTAGAGGAAGCGGACGGCGTTTCGGTTGCGCCGGAAAACGGAGTGCTGGAGCTTATCGCGGCGGCCTCCGGCGGCGACGCGCGGCGTGCGCTGAACGCGCTGGAGCTGCTGTATTATTCGGCAAAGCGAGACGACAAAACGGTTGTGCTGAGCCTTGAAGACGCGCAGTACGCAACGGACAAAAGCGCCGCCCGATACGACAAAAAGGGCGACGATTTTTATGACTGCGCCTCGGCGCTGCAAAAGTCAATTCGTGGCTCCGACCCGGACGCCGCGCTGCACTACCTCGCGCGTATGCTCGTTGCGGGAGACATTATTATGCCGTCCCGCAGACTGCTCGCGATGGCTGCGGAGGACATCGGCCTTGCCGACCCGCGCGCTTTGCCGTACGTCGTCGCGGCGGTTCAGGCGGCGGAGCGTCTAGGTATGCCGGAGGCGCGGATTCCGCTTGCCTCTGCGGCGGTATTTCTCGCGACGTGCCCCAAGTCTAACTCGACATATGTCGGAATCGGCCAGGCTATGGCGGATGTGTCCGCCGGAAGGGCCGGCAGCGGCGAGATCCCGCGTCACTTACAGAATAAGCACGCGGACGGAACGGGCTTTGAGCGCGAGCAGGGTTACCTGTATCCGCACGATTTCCCGAACCACTGGACGCGACAGCAGTACATGCCGGACGCGCTGAAGGGCAAGAAGTACTACATCTTCGGCGACAACAAGAATGAGCAGGCGGCCAAGAAGTATTGGGACGCGATAGAGGGCGAGTAGGCGGCGCGTTCTTTTAGGAAAACGCGCTGCCGTACAGCGCGAGAAGCTCGGCCTCCAGCTCCTCATATATGTCGCTCACGTGCGGATAAAACATAAAAATGTGCGACACGCCGAAGCTTTCCGCAAGGCGTATTTTGTACATTAGGCTGGCCACGTCGTCGAACAGGATAAAGTGACGGTCGCCGTCGTCATTTGTGCAGAGGTAGTTTACGGCGAGCTCCTCTGAAAAATGGACTGTGCGGTCCTTCGGCAGCCGGGCTACGGGAACACTTGCCCCGGCAAAATCCGCCGAGGGAACTACAAAATCAATTGAAATTCTGTCGGTTTCAAGGCCGATTCTGTTCTGGCCGAAAAGCCGCACGGAGCGCTCCAGCGAGTCGGAAAGGCTCCCGCCCGAAATTGCGGACTGCACGAGCAGCGACACGGACGGCGTGTTTCTGAAAAGCCCCGCGTTCATCTGCGTGTCAGGAAGAAAGATCCGGATTTCCGGCATTTTTGCCGTAATTTCAGCGACAAGCGCCGCGACAGCGTTTTGGTTTGCGTTGCCGCTGTTTACAACGGTCGCCGTCGCCTTTTGACGGAAAACCTCCGCGAGAATTTCGTCCGTAATCGAAGAAATGTTAACGCCGGTAAGCCCCTGCGCGTCAATAATCATAGCGCCGCCGAGAAGCTCCGGCTTTTTTTTGTCGATTGTGAGCTTGCCGCCGGTCAGCTTGTAGCAAAAGGGCGCCGGAAGAAATATTTTGCTCTCAGGAGCGCAGTTTTCCGGCGGAGAGGTCATATATATATACAAGGGAAGCCTCCATGGTGAGTTTATCGGCAATAACCGAAAAACTCGCGAAAATACCGCGCCGGGCGCGGCGTAGTTCTTCTATATCATATTTTTCGGGTTCAGATTTTATGTTCAATTTATATAAATTCCGCTCGGTGACGGACATTTCGCCTGCTTTTTTGCAAAAGCTCGGTGTGAAATGCCTGCTGCTCGACATTGACAACACGCTTATGGCGTACAGCGCGCCGCTTCCGCCGCCGGAGCTTGCCGCCTGGACGCAGAGTATTCAGGCCGCCGGAATTGAGCTCCGCATTTTGTCAAACGCCAAAAGCGAGACGCGCGCAAATACGGTTGCGGCGCACCTCGGCGTACGGTACAGCTACAACAGCAAGAAGCCGCGCACAAAAAAAGCGCGTGCGTTAACGGCAGACTATCCGGATAAAAAGAAGCTTGCCGCTGTCGGCGACCAGTTTTTCACTGACGGGCTGGAGGGCGTGTTTCTCGGGGCGCGCTCGGTTTTGGTCAGACCGCTGGTGCTGTCCGGCAGAGGGCTTATGCCTGTTATGAGACGGCTGAGATACTATGCGGAGCTGCCGTTTCGGCTGCTCGCCAAAAATGGAGAGGAACTAAGTTGAACAACCTTGGAAAGCTGAAAAATGCCGTAAACGGCGCGGAATTTGACGCGCTGTTGCTTGTGTCTTCCGTGAACCGTCTGTACGCAACGGGGTTTTCGTCGTCGTCAGGCTATGTGCTCGTAACGGGAACAGACGCGTTTTTTATAACGGACTCGCGCTATATTGAGGCTGCGCGCGCCGCTGTTTCCGACGCGGAGGTTTTGCAGCAAACGGCGGAGGACAAGCCCGCCGCAATCCTGAATAGGCTGATTTCCGAGCTGGGAGTGAGGACACTTGCGATTGAGGAAAACAGCCTTACATACAGCGAATTTCTCGCGTTTTCAAGCGTGCTCAAGTCGGAGCTTGTAAAGTCGGGCGGCCTTGTTGACCGCCTGCGCAACGTCAAGTCTGAAGAAGAGCTTGCCGCAATGATAGAGGCGCAGAGAATTGCTGAAAAGGCATTTTTGCGCCTGCTTCCGGAGCTCAGCCGCGAGTTGACCGAAAAACAGGTTGCAAACAGGCTGCTGTTTCATATGCTCGACTGCGGAGCTGACGATAAATCGTTTGACACAATCGCGGTTTCGGGCGCAAACTCGTCCCGCCCGCACGGCGTTCCGTCTGACGAAAAGCTGGCGCGGGGATTCCTGACAATCGACTTCGGCGCAAAGAAAAACGGCTGGGTTTCAGACACGACAAGAACGGTTTATCTCGGCTGGCAGGGAAAACCCTCCGACGAGGAAAGGCGTGTGTACGACACGGTTTTACAGGCGCAGCTTGCCGGCATTGCGGCAATCCGCGCCGGGATTCCCGGATGCGAGGTGGACGGCGCGGCGCGTCAGGTTATTCAGGCGGCGGGCTACGGCGAATATTTCGGTCACGGCTTCGGCCACGGGCTTGGTCTTGAGGTGCACGAGGCGCTTTCAGCGTCCGTTAACGTAAAAACGCCGCTGCCTGAGGGCGGGGTGATCTCCGCCGAGCCGGGGATTTACCTGCCGGGGCGCTTCGGGGTAAGGATCGAGGATGTTGTGTATGTGGAAAAGGACGGCTGCCGGGATATAACGGAGCTTTGCAGGGAGCTTATTGTTTTGTAGCTGGGACACGGGGTGCTATGGTTTGTCCGCGTTGTTGGTGTTCTTTTCGACGCAAAACTATAGGCGGGAACGAAAAGTTCTCTGTGCGCCGCTTGGTGCGGAGTTTGGAATTGGGACTTTGCTTCTCTTCATTGCGAAGCAAGAGCGCCTACGCGGCGGGCGGTTACTTTTTCCGCTTCGCCGGAAAAAGTAACCAAAAAGGGGCGACTTCTTTTCTCTTGAGAAAAGAAGCAAAATCGCTTTATGCCGGG
>JAISTA010000094.1 GCA_031272845.1 Oscillospiraceae bacterium | reverse complement strand
CCCGCCGCGTAGGCGCTTTTGCTGTGAACCGAAGAACAGCTAAATCCCAATTTCAAACACTGCACTCCGCGCCGCACAGAGAACATTTCGTTCCCGCCTATAGATTTCCGTCTAAAAGAACATCAACCCACGCCGCAAACCCAAGCCCCCGCCCGAACTAAATCAACGCCGAAAGCTTAGCAAGCTCTCCAATATCATACAAATCAACCTTCGTAGAGTCCCGCTCAATAAGCTCAGCGGCCGTTCTCGCTCCGGAGGAAAGCCCCGCATCCGCAATTATAACGCGCGCGCCGGGCGCCGCCGTGTCAGACAGCCACTTCAGGCTGCGCACAGTTTCTCCGAGGCCGTCCGCCTCCGAACGCGCCGAAACAACAAAGTCAATCCGCATATCCTTTGGCGCGCGGATTGGTGTGAAGCAAACGGCTCCCGAAAACCTCCACAAAAAATACATGGCGGCAAAAAGGGCAAGCGCAAGTATAAGCTCGATTGCAATACGCATAAGTCACCTCGCAGAAAATGAGTCTTACGCAGTATATGCAAGGAGCGGTTCAAATGTCAGCTACGGCGGTGTTTCATCAGCTCCGCTTCGACAAACGCCAGATCCTCCGGCGTGTTCACCCCGGTTATCTCCGTTTCTATCCGCATGCAAAGCGCCGAAACACGCCCTCCGCGCACCGCGATAATCGCCGGCGCGTCAGTCAGGTAAAACTCATTTTGGGCGTTGTTGCTTGTAATTTGCCCAAGCGCCTGCTCCAGCGCGGATTTTCTGAAAACATACAACCCCGTGTTCAGGGCGGTGACGCGCTTTTCCTCTTCGCTCGCGTCCTTATCCTCGACTATTTTGACAAAGCCGCCGTCCGGCGCAAGTATAACCCGCCCGTAGGGGAGCGGACGCGCGCACGCGCAGGCAAGAACAGTCGCGTCAGCGCCGCTGTCTGTGTGCCGCAAGAGCAGGCTGCGGTAGGTGTTTTCCGAGATAAGCGGCATGTCGCCGCAGCATACAAGAACGTGCTCCGTATCAGGCGAAACGCACGCAAGGCCGCACGCGGCGGCGTTTGCCGTGCCGAGCTGCTGTTCCTGCACGGCATAGCTGTACCCCGGAAACGCGGAGACGACAGCCTCCGCCTTGTAGCCGACGACGAGTATAATCGCCGACTGCCCGAGAAAACCAAGCCCGTCCGTAACGTAACGCAAAAGCGGCCGCCCGGCGGCCTGACGCAGAACCTTCGGCAGATCCGCGCCCGCGCCGTCAAGGCGTTTTCCGCGCCCGGCGGCGAGGACTATTGCTTCTGTTTTATTTGGCATATATGTAATTTCCGTTTTTGTTTTTAAGCGGCCGGCATTAAAGGAATCGGCGCGGTGTGTTGCAGGGCAAGGACGTTTGCACGCCCCTGCCCTATGTATCGGAGCGCGAACGACTCCGTTTTCCTGTGTTAAAGCCGGCTTTCCAGAACGCGGCGGTATACCTTGAGATACACATTGTCTGAAAGGCAGGAGCTTCTTGTTCTCGTGCGGTATATTACGTCGTCGTCGAGGTATATCACCGAAACGCGGGCGTTACCGCTTCCCGCCGCCTGTCCCTGCGCGCTTTCGGTGCGCACGGGCGGCGCGTCGTCCAGCGCGGAATATTCCGCCGTGCGGATAGGTGCAATGGCGGCGGCCAGGAATAAAAGAACTGCAATTGAATTTGATAAACGAATAAAAGAGCGCATACAAACCTCCGAAAAAGTATGTATGCTTATTAGATTATTAGATTAGTAGCTTCTGGTCAGTTCGCCGCGAAAATCTGCAAAACGAATGCATTTTCTCACGCACACGGACTTACAGTGTCCGCAGCCGACGCATTTTTCATAGTCGATAAACGGCAGGTTTTCCTTAATAATAATCGCGTCCACCGGGCATTCGCGCTCGCATTTGCGGCAGCCGATACATCCGGCGGTGCAGGTTTTCACAACGTCCGCCCCGCGAGAATGGTTTGAGCAGTCAATTATGCAGGTTATTGTGTCCGCGTGGAGGTGAATTATGCCGTTCGGGCAGGTTCTGGCGCACATTCCGCAGCCGGTGCAGCGCTCGTGCATAACGCGGGCAACGCCGTCTGCCACGCAGATTGCGTTGTTCGGGCACACGGCGGCGCAGTCCCCGTAGCCAAGGCAACCGTCCGCGCAGGAATATTCGCCGCTGTAGCTTAGTTTAGCCGCGCGGCAGGTGTTTATACCCTGATAGGTCATCTTTTGTCGAACCGTGCCGACGCGTCCGCGGCAGTGAACCGCCGCGACCTGCTCTACAACGTCCAGCACAGGCAGATCCAGTATCGCGGATATTTCACGCGAAACGGTGTCTCCGCCGGGAACGCAAAGGTTAGTTGCGGACTCCGACTTCCCGGCAAGCGCGGCGGCATATCCGTCGCACCCGGCATAGCCGCACGCGCCGCAGTTCGCTCCGGGAAGACACTCGCGGAGCTTTTCGGCAGTCTCGTCAACCGGGACGTGCATAACCTTGGAGGCGGTCGTTAAGAGCGCTCCGGCAACAACGCCGATTCCGGCGACGACTGATATTGCAATGATTATAGGCAACAAGGGACCTCCTGATGTGCGGAAGGCTTTCCGCAATTGTTGTTGTATTGGGGCGGCTCTAAATATCGGCAACGGCGGCAATATTGTCCTTGCCCATACCAGCGCACCACAGCTGACTGTCGTACTCGTAGCAAAAATCCAAAAAGTCTGCCTTTAGCGCTTCATTGCGCATAATGTTTACAAGCACCTCGTTCGGGATAGAGCGCGACAGCGCGCCGGGGCCTGACAGACGAACATTCCTTGCGCCGTACCGTGTCAAAATTGCTTGCAGCTCGTCCGGCATAAACGTGTAGGACACGGGAAACGGAGCTTCGCCCGCGTCATACGCGGCGGCGGTTACCTCCGCCGGCTCGGACAAACCTGTCGCGAAAGCGCGGCGAACCGCCGCCATATCGGGCAAAAAATCCGCGAGGTGAGCTCCCGCTTGGTCAAGGCACCAGCGCGCAAACGGGTCTGTGGTGTTTTTGTCGAGAATATACTGCACCTTTTGCGCCGGATTGAACAAATACGGCGTCCATCCAAGCCGCGAATATACGCTGATTATCAGTTTTTTTGCAGCGATACGCACAAGGCTTCCGATAACGCTCTCGTGATTCGGGTAAGTGTAGGAAATCGGCGCGTCAAAGGACATCACAAGGTCGAACTGACGGTCTGAAAACGCGCTGAGATCCTCAAGCTTACCGTGAACAAAGGTGATGTTATCCGCAACTCCGGCGGTCTCAGCCCGCGCCCTTGACGTATCAAGCATAGGCTGCGAAATGTCAAAATGCGTAACCTGCAGTCCCAGCGAGGCAAGCAGCACTGAAAAGCGCCCGCTGCCGCCTCCGCCGTCAAACACGGTGCGGATTCCGGCGAGGTTTTCGCGCAAAAGCCGCTCTATGTGCGACTTTTGGATAACGTCGTCAATAAAGGTTTTTTCACGCGCGGCTTCCTCCGCACCCTTTTGCGGCTGATTCCAAAAGCGGTCTGAAATTTCGGTTGATATGGACATAAGACCTGCTTTTTTTGAATGCTCGGTCGGGCAAAGCCCTGCGGCAACAGGCACCGCCGCCGCACTGTTTTTCGGGCTAAGCTCTCCTAGACCGGAACGCCTAAAAAGCGAACCCGCCGCTTACTTAAACAAATTCTCCACAATTCCGCCGAAGCCGAAGAACGCCAGCGACACAATTCCCGCCGCGACAAGCGTTATCGGCAGTCCCTCAAACGCTTTCGGAGGACGTGAATTCTCAAGCTTTGAGCGGACTCCGGTGAAGATAACCATCGCGAGGAAAAATCCAAGACCGGAGCCAAGCGCGTTGACAAGGCTCTCGGCGTAGGTATACTTCGCGTCTATATTCGCGATTGTAACGCCCAGAACGGCGCAGTTTGTGGTAATCAGCGGCAGGTATACGCCAAGCGCGCGGTACAGCGCGGGAACGAACTTTTTCAGTGCAATCTCGACGAACTGCACGAGCGCCGCGATGACTAAAATAAACACAATCGTCTGCAAATACCCGAGATTGTGCGCCTCAAGCAGCGCTTTTTGAATCGGGTACGTCACGGCGGTTGCGATAACCATAACAAAAACAACCGCAATGCTCATTCCCGTTGCGTTTTTGAGGTCTTTGGATACGCCGAGGAACGGACATATACCGAGAAATTGCCGCAGAACGTAGTTGTTGACTAAGACGGCCGCGAGTATAATCGATACAAACTTAACCATTTTTCACCTCCGCGCAATGCGCCGCGCTTGAAGACGAAGCCCCGCTCTTTGACGAGCAGGAGCCGGCTAAAGCACAGGATTCGCAGTCACGGTCCTTCGGCGGTTTTTTGCGCAAAATGCGGTTAACAAGAGCCATAAGCGCGCCGAACACGATAAAACCGCCGGGCGCCATTGTGAGAACCGAAATACCGTTGCTTGAAAGCCACGGTATTTTCGCGCCGAAAAACGTGCCGGAGCCGAGAATTTCGCGTATGCTCGCCATAACAAACAGCGTCAGCGTA
The DNA here is from genome assembly GCA_031272845.1 of Oscillospiraceae bacterium. Taxonomy (GTDB): domain Bacteria; phylum Bacillota; class Clostridia; order Oscillospirales; family Oscillospiraceae; genus JAIRRO01. The sequence continues at coordinate 4,328 of JAISTA010000094.1, read as the reverse complement.
AAGCCGAGACCCATACCGATACCGTCCAGCACAGAGTCCAGCGGTTTGTTTTTATTTGCGAACATTTCCGCGCGGCCGAGTATAATACAGTTTACGACAATTAGCGGCAGGTATATGCCCAGCGCCTCATACAGCGAATAGGCGTACGCCTCCAGGAGCAGCTGCACAAGCGAGACAAAGCCCGCAATCAGCACAACATAGCACGGAATGCGCACCTTATCCGGAATAATGTTGCGCAGAAGCGAAATGACAAGGTTAGAGCAGATGAGCACGAACGTTGCCGCAATTCCCATACCGATCGCGTTCGAGGCCTGCGTAGAAACCGCAAGCGTCGGACACGTGCCGAGAACAATAACGAGCACCGGGTTTTCTTTTATTATACCTTTTGTGAGTGTTGTAAGCTTGCTCATTTTGCCGCCCCTCCGTTCGCCTCTGCCGCGAGAATCGCGGTTAAGACTGCCTTTTTGTACGCGTTGGATGAAATCGTCGCACCGGCTATACCGTCAAACCCCGAAAGAGACGCGTCCATTCCGACAAACTGCGCCTGAAAATCAGGCTCTGACACGCGCGAGCCTAAGCCCTTTGTGTCGTTGTTCGCGAGTGTTTTTGCCGCGCGCACAATGCCGCCGTCCGACACGACGACCATAAACCTCAGGCTGCCCGTTCCGCCGTAGCCGTTGCCGGAGACGACGACAATATAAACGCGCTCCTCGGGCGTTTCGGCGGTGTACATGCTTTGGATTGCCGAAAAGTCGGTTTCCTCTGTGCTTTCGGGAATGCCCGCCGCGTCAAACGAAGCGGCTGACGGCACAAGCTCACGCATTGCGTCGTTTATACGCTCCTCTCGTCCCTGCGCGATGACGGGCGAGGTCAGCGCGGATACAGCCGCAAGCGCGCCTGTTATAACAACGCAGATTGCAAGCAAAACGGCAATCGGGATTACAAAATTCTTTTTCACTTGCGTTTTGCCTCCCCGAATGCGCGCGGGCGCACCGCGCGGTCAATATACGGCGTCAGAATATTCATAAGCAGTATCGCAAAGGATACGCCCTCCGGGTTGTTCGAGTATTTTCGGAACACAACCGTCAAAATGCCGCACCCCGCACCGAAAATCGCCCTGCCCCAAAAGTTGATCGGACTTGTCGTATAGTCTGTCGCCATAAAAATCGCGCCGAGCAGCATTCCGCCGGAAAGAACCGTAAACAGCGGGTCGATTCCGAATACGGAGGACAAAGCAGCCGCCGAAAGTATGAAAAACACGGGCGTTTCCCAGGAGATAACGCGGCGGACAATAAGGTACAGTCCGCCTACCAGAAGAGCGGCGGCCGAGGTTTCTCCGATACACCCCGCGTGGGTGCCGAGGAAAAGCGTGAAGTAATCCGCCGTGCCTCCGGCGAGCGGAGTTGCGGTTACAACGCCGTCAAACGTCCATTTTGTCATCGCGCCGGAAAACGCTAAAAATAAGAAAATTCGCGCCGTGACGGCGGGATTTGCAAAATTGCGCCCGATTCCGCCGAAAAGCATTTTTACAACAACAATCGCAAACAGACTGCCGACGACAAGCTGCCAGACAGGCAGCGTCGGCGGCACCGAAAACGCGAGCAGCATACCGGTAACGGCGAACGAACAGTCGCAAACGCTGGGTTTGCGGCGGTTTTTCGAAAACGAGCCGTTCACGAGGTAGTCAAACGCAAGCTCAAAGCAGAAGCAGGACAGAACGGCGACAGCCGTCAGCACAAAGGCGCGGTAGCCGAAAATCCAGACGCCCGCGATAAGGGACGGCGCAAGCGCAATTACAACGTCCGTCATAATATCGGGCACGGTCGCGGAGCTTCTTATGTGCGGCGAGGGTGAAACCGTCAGTAGCCTTTTGTTATTGTCAGCCATTTGCCGCCTCCGCCAGTAATTTTGCTTTTTCCGCCGCAGCCTTCTGCAAGTCCTGATATTCGCGCAGAGAAGCCTTTGCAAGCTTCATGTACTGCGTTAACTGCCGTTTGGCGGGACAGACGTAGGTGCAGCAGCCGCACTCCATGCAGATATTTACCCTCAGCTGTTCTATAAGCTCGGGCTTTTTGTTGAGATACGCGTTTTGTATCTCGACCGTTTGCAGCCTTAGCGGACAGTGCGCAACGCACCTGCCGCAGCGAATACAGGGCTGCTCCTCAGGCAAAACCGCCTGCTTTTCGGCAAAGGCAAGCACTGCGTTTGTGTTTTTGCGGATCGGCGCCTCCTCCGACGGAACGGCAATGCCCATCATAGGGCCGCCGTACAGCATTTTCGCGGAAGCGTCCGGGTCTGTCTCGCAAAACGCCAGCAGGTCGGAAATTTTTGCGCCTATAGGAGCCAGAACGTTTGCCGGGCTTTTAACCGCCGTGCCGGCGACCGTCACGACCTTGTGTGTCAGCGGAATTCCGGTTTTCACGTATTTTGCGATAACGGCAAGCGTCGTCACGTTCAGGACGATGCACCCGACGTCAAGCGGGAGCTTGCCCTCCGGCACAACGCGGCGCGCCGTGTTGTAAATCAGCACCTTTTCTCCGCCCTGCGGATACACGGACGGCAAAACCGTGATTTTTACGCCGAGGGGCTTGTTTTCCGGCGTTTCAGACAGGCGGAGCAGGTGCTCGGCCGCCTCTTTCTTGTTCGCCTCAATGCCGATTATCAGCTCGCCGGGCTGTATGTACTTTTTAAGAAGCGACAGGCCGAAAAAAATATCGTCCGCCGAATCTATAATCGTCCGCGTATCGCTTGTTATGTACGGCTCGCATTCGGCGGCGTTTATTATAATGTAGTCAACCTTCTGCTCAGGCTTCACCGAGAGCTTTACGGCAGTCGGAAATCCCGCCCCGCCGAGACCGACCGCGCCGGAATCGCGCACGGCGGCAATAAAGTCCTCCGCGTTCGAAATAAAAGGCGGCTTTATATCGGGAAACGGCGTGTCCTGTCCGTCTGACGCGATTTCGATTACGCGCACCTTCTCGCCCGTCGCGTACAGCTTGTCGTGCACCGCCGTGACGGTTCCCGAAACAGGCGAATGCACAGGCGACGACACAAAGCCGCCGGCCTCCGCGATTTTCTGCCCGACAAGCACAGCATCTCCAGCAGCAACGCAGGGCACGCTCGGCGCACCGATATGCATATTCATCGGCAGGAAAACCGCGCCGACAGGCGGCAGCGTTTTTGGCGCCGACGAAGCGGTATCCTTTTCGTGCGGAACGCGCACACCCTTTATTTTAGTAAAAAAGCTCAAGCCTTGTCTCCGAAAAAATAGGTTTTTGGCGCCGCGCGGAAAAGCGGACGTGAATGCCCGACGCGCGGCGCGGCAACTTTGGTATATTCCACAAGTTTATTATAAACCCTCATGCGGCGTATTGTCAACAGTTGTTTGAAATAAAAATGGGATTTTGTCGGGGATGGTTATAGATTATATGCGGGGCGGAGGGGGGATTTGCTTTTTTTAGTGCGAGGGGGAGGACTTGAGTTTTGGGGCGGTGCTTTGTGTTCTTCGTAACGGAAATCTCATGGCGGGAACGAAAAGTTCTCTGTTTGAGGCGGGTTGCGGGGTTTGGAATAGGGACTCGGCTGTTCTTCGGTTCACTGCAGAAGCGCCTACGCGGCGGGCGGTTACTTTTTCCGCTTCTCCGGAAAAAGTAACCAAAAAGGGGCGACTTCTTTTAGAAAGAAGCAAATCTTTTTTTATGCCGGGCTACGGCGGTGCTGCAAGTAGGTGCGTCTCCACACAATGACAGACGCGGTGGTCGCGGCGAATGCTTCAGCACCGCCGCACACAGGGGCGAAGCCTGTCCGGCGCTAAAGACTTAGGTTAGACTGTTTGTATGCGCGGACTGCGGAGGGGGTGGTAGCCGGAAGGACTGTGCTGCTACGATTGCTGCCGCACGCTGTAGTGGCAATATGGTGCGTGTCCCGGCGCGGCGAATGTTGTGGTTACAATTGGTATTTCTTTCGGTGCTGGTACGTACTCCGTTGCCGCAACGTTTCCGTAGGGGACGGCGTCCTCGACGTCCCTGCCCTTGGTCTGCCGCTCAGCTCTGCGTCCAACCACTGCACTCGTCCGGCGTTGGTGCGGTCGGGTGCATCCGTCTGCCTCCGCGCTTTGCGCGTCGGGACACGCGGGTGTCGGTGGCTGTGATTCGGTAATTCGGACGGTGCGCTGTAGGGGACGCTGCCCTCAGCGTCCCGTGCGTTTATTGCTCGGTTTTGGTGATTTTACGACGGTCATCCCGTGGTCTCGGCATTCCGCACGTATATTGTCCAGTTGCGGTGGTTCTAGGACGGCAATGTCGTGGTCTCGGGGACGGGACGCTGAG
>JAISTA010000087.1 GCA_031272845.1 Oscillospiraceae bacterium | reverse complement strand
GAGTGACATGTCCGAAACCGCCCTCTTCCCCGTTAACGCGGAGGTCAAAAATTATCGCGTTTTCGTGGTCTCCGACACCAATTCCGTTTGCCTCGTACAAGTCGGCGGCGTGTTCTGCGGGGTCCCCGCCTTCTGCCATATCAAAGGTGATTACAATTACATCCAAATTGTGTTCTTCAGACACAAATTGCAACGTTTCAGACAGCGTCCCCCGCTCCTCGACCGTGAGCAGCCCCGCGTCGTCAAATACATATTCCGCTGCGGCTTTTGCGGGCACTGACAGCACCGGCAGAAACAAAAGCACCGTAAAAATTGCGGCTATTGCGAGCAGCAGTGTTCTTTTTGTTTTCATAGCAGTGCTCCCCTTAACTCAAATACGGCGCAAGGAAGTATAAAAGCGCCGTTCCAACCGCCGTAATCCCGGCAAACAGGCCGAAGAAAAAGCCGACGCGCTTGCCGTTGTCCGCCGGAAGATTGCCGACGAACTTCCCTGTCTGGCCGTTCATGGCAAAGGTATATTTTTTTCCGCGCCAGGTCGTGCCGAGAAACCACACCGGCAAAAGCGCGTACTTCACGTTTCCGTGCAGCAGTGAAACGCCGCTGTGCTTTTCGCGCACGGAGACATACCCCGTAACGGTTCTGCGAAATTCCGCCGCAGTGGAGGTTCTTATTCTCTTCTCCGCAATCGGCTTTACCTCATCCTGCGTCACGTTATATTTGTTCGCGAAAAATCCCGCCAGGTACGCCGTGCCGAAGTCCTCCGCAGCAGACAGGTCAAACGGCTCTATCGACTGCATGAGAGTGTCGTCAATCGCCTTGGAGCCATCCGCCGGAACGTCGTGAAAGCCAAGCCCGCCGGAGCGGAATATGTCGTAAAACGACGTTTCTGTGTAGTGATAGCGGCTGTCGCTCCAGGAGCGCACGGTTGTCGCCTCAAACAGGAAATCTCCCTCAGCGTGCGTGTCAAAAAGCCAGAACGGAACGTAAACGCCCTTGACCTCCTCAAGGTGATTTTCGTCCTTAAACACCTTTGGCAGAAAAAACTTCTTCTTATAGTGCTTTTTCAGCGCGGCAAGCGCGGTGTCCCGGCTTTTCTTGAACGGAACAACAAGCTCCGGCCGCAAAGTGCCGGAAAACTGCGAGCTCATAACAACCGCGCCGCCGCAAAACGGGCAGCTTGTCGCGCCGAGCGTCTCGTCGCCGATGATCTCTCCGCCGCAGGAGCGGCACGAATACACGCGCATTCCGTCCTGCTCTCCGTCCCGCCACTCGGTTCCGGCGGACGACCATTCGTTGTGCTCCGAGTGCTGCTCCTCGTGAAGCTCCTCGTCGCGCGAGCGGAAGTAGTCCGACGTGATAACGGATTCGCAGTACGGGCAGGTCATATCCTGCGCGTCTGTGTCGAAATTCAGGCTTGCGCCGCAGTTCGGACATTTGAATTCGAATAGTGCCATAGCTTTTACGCGCGGCGCACGGTCTGTCTCACCCGTGCGCCGCACTTTCCTTTACTGTATTTTTGCGCCGCATTCCGCGCAGAACTTCGGCGACGCGCCGTCTTTCGCCGTCCAGCCGCATACCGGGCACTTCACGCCGCCGGCAGCGGGCTTTGCCGCGCCGCATTCGGAGCAGAACTTGCCCGTGTTGCCCGCTTTGCCGCAAGCCGCACACGTCCAGCCCGCGTCCGGCGCGGCATATCCGCCTCCGGGCGCCTGCGCATAGTTTTGCTGCGGTGCAGCCCCGCCCTGTGAAAAGAGCTGATTCGCGTTTGCGCCGCCGGCCTGATTCGCCATATTCATCCCGATAAAGCCGTTCATCGCGCCGGAGGGGTTCGCCGCCGCCGCGCGCATAGCGTCCGCCTGCGCGCCGACGATTGCCGCGCCCGCCATCTGAGGATTGCGGTAAACCGCGCTTTTTTGCAGCTCCTTAATCATGTCCTCGTCTTCCTTCGAGGCGGTTACGGAGTTGATTCCGAACTCTACAATCTCAATTCCGCGCCTGTCACGCCATTTGGCCGACAGCTCATCGTTTAGAATCTGCGTAATTTCCGTCGTGTGCCCCGGAAGCGCGCTGTAGCGTATTCCGAGCGCGGAGATCTTTGAAAACACGGGCTGAAGCGCCGTCAGCAGCTCTGTTTTAAGCTGTGACTCGATTGCGCTGCGCCGGAAATCCTCTGTAATATTGCCCGATACGTTTGTGTAAAACAGCACGGGGTTTGTGATTTTGTAGGAGAACTCGCCGTTGCAGCGTATTGAAATGTCAACGTCAAGCCCGATGTTCAGGTCAACAACGCGGAACGGCACCGGATTCGGCGTGCCGTACTTGTTGCCGTAAATCTCTTTTGTGTTGAAGTAGTAGATTCTGTGGTCGGCCGTCACGCCGCCGCCGTACTTAAACCGCTCGACGCCCTTTTTCCACATAGCGGCAAAGTCAGAGCGAAAATCGCTGCCCGCAAAGATTGACGGCTCGCCGTTTGTGTCAAACGTGTACTGCCCCGGCTCCGCCGCAAATTCCGTGATAACGCCGCCCACGACGATCGCGGCCGCCTGTCCGTCCGCAACAACGATTCCCGAGCCCGCCGTTATGATATTGTCAGACCCGCGCGTGTTAGAGCCGCGTCCGCCGGTTGAGCGCTTACCCTTTACAATCAGCACCTCGGCTGACAGCGCGTCACATGTGAAAAACTCCTTCCATGAATCGGCAAGCACTCCGCCTGCCGCTCCCGCCAAAGCTTTAATAAGTCCCATTTTGTGTAGTCTCCTGTTGTTATTTTTTATTGTGTTTCAGAGCGCCCTTATGCTGACACTGCCGCCCGTAGTGTATAATAGTCGCCAGCCAAAGACCCGCTCCGCCTAAATTCTTATTCCTCGTCGCCTAGCGTTACCGCGTGCTCGCGCAAAAATACGCGCATTGTCTGCAGCTGCTCGCGCACAAACTCCGGCGCGGGGCTGCCGAAGGACTTCCTGCCCGCAATGCAGCTCTCAAGGTCGATTGCCGCAAAAATGTCGTCCTCAAACGCTTCTGAAAAGCTCTTGTACTCCTCAAGCGTGAGCGTTTCAAACGTCTTTTCGCTGTCGATACAATATTTCACAAGCTGACCGACAACCGTGTAGCTCTCGCGGAAAGCAAGTCCGCGCCGCACAAGGTAGTCCGCCATATCCGTCGCCGTGATGAAGCCCTCCCGCGCCGCTTTTTTCATCCGTTCTGAGTTAATCTTCATCGTCGCCGTCATTTCGTTTATGACCTTGAGCACGAGCTTTACGGTGTCTA
>JAISTA010000056.1 GCA_031272845.1 Oscillospiraceae bacterium | reverse complement strand
TACACGATAATCATTGCGGTTGCGCATTCGGTGCCGTACTGGCCGCCGTTTCTGAAAATGTCAGCGACCGCGTCCGACGCGTTTTTGTCGCTGCGCAGAGAAAATCCGCCGTCCGCTGTGCGAAACCAGTACAGGCTGTTGCAAAAGGACTTTCGGAACGTCGCGAAATTCAGCCCCGACCTGTAAAGCCGCTGTGCTTGCTCGACAATTGCCGCGCGCATCTGGCTTTCAAAATTACTGTTTGCCATCTTTAGTCCTCCTTGCCGTTTGCCGGCAGGTCGTTGTCAATGTAATATGTGATATGGGGGCGGCCGGGGTCTCCGCGCATAGCGAGAAGCTGGGCGTACTCGTTTTCCGTCAGCGGAACAACAGGCGTTCTGTCCTTCGGGAATATTTTTTTGCCGAGCGCCTTTGCCTCACGGTCGTGCCGCACGTGTATGGGCTCTGAGGTTTCGTTGAAGTATTGCCCGGTGATGTACAGATAGTCCTTGTGCTCTTTGAGCCAGGAGGTGTATTCGTCATAAAGCGCCTTGCGGGCATTCGCCGTTTTATGGTATTCAAAGCCCATGAGCTCGCAGGTCAGCTTAACGTCAAACTCGTTTTGCGATAGCAGCTGCCGCGCGATATGCCGCAGCGTGTCCGGGTCCGCCGTGCGGAACAGCGCGGAGGAAAGATCGTGGATAAACAAGCCGCGCCGGTTGCGCTTGTAGATAACGTCTGCAAGCTGGGTAAGCACCTCTGTTTCCGCGAAATTGTCGCAGTAAAGCGCCGCCGCGTAGTCGATTATCTCGTCGTACTCGTCCTGCTCGGGAGAAGAGCCGAGATACTCAGAGCCGGTCATCAGTATCCATTTCAGAGACTCCTCATCCGGAATGCCGCGCATATCCTTGCCCTCAAGCTTGACCGCGATTACACAAACCGCGTCAAAAATCGCCTTGCTGCCGGACAAAATGTAGTTTCGCGTCTTTAGCTCCGGGTACAGCGCGTATATTAGCGGAAAGCTTGCGGTTTTCGGTGATAAAACAGCCAGAGCGTCCGCGTCCGTGAGTTTTTTGAGCTCGCGTATCGCCGCGTCGCGCCCGCGGCTGCGCCAAACCTTCAGCAGATAATATTTATTTGTCATGATACATAAACTCCGTGTTGGCGCGCAGACAGCGCACCGATTACGGCAGTATATGCAAGCGGCAGGTGATGGCGTGAGGGAGGGGGCGCTGAGAAAAGCGGAGCGATTTAAAAATAAGTGTTGACAAATACAAAAAGTGCGGTAAGCTATACCTAATAGGACGCGTTAGCTCCGGTTTAGATAAATGCGAATAGCAGCTGCCATAATGAGGCGGCCCCAATAAAAAGCAAAACTGCACGAACGTGTTCGCGCGCAGGAGGCTCCGGACTTTCCGACTCGCTGTGCGTACTGCGGCAAGCCGGAAGAATAGCGGTATTCAGCGGAGAGTGTGATTCACGGTTGCTGCGAACGATGTTATCCGCGATAACAATTTTACAGAGGTGCTGAGAAAATGCCCCGAAAACGCAAGGAAACGCCGCAAACGAGAAGCCGCAAATTTTATAAAGATATTCAGAGTACTATTATTCGGTTGTTTTTGCTTTGCTGCGTGCTCATTTTGTTGGGTATGCTTATAGCGAATCAGGCCAGCGAGGCGGTCGGGTATACACTAATGCTTGTGCCGTCGCTGGTGATGCTTGCGGCAGCTATATTAGTGTACCGTTATGCCAAATGCCCGCATTGCAGCAAGCGCCTGGCCTATTTGTGGCAATCTGACCTGCCCAAGTATTGTCTGTACTGCGGCAAGCCGCTGTACGGCGATGACGGCAACGATAAGCAGGAAGAATAGCAGAGCAAGGCCGGCGGTAAACGCCGGCAGTCGCACAAAACCATTTGCGGGCACACAAAAGCGCCTTGAATTCAACGAATTCAAGGCGCTTTCTTTCCGGCATGTTTACTCAGCTCCCTGCTTTCGGGGCGCCTCCGTGTACGGCGCTGCCGCTATCCCACCCAGTCTATTTCGTATGATGAGCGCTCCTCGTCTAAAAACTCCCACCAGTCTTTCGTGGCCTCCGCGTATTTTTTGAACGCCGCTCCATTTTCGTCCAGGCCAAACATCAGCGTCACGTACTTATCGCCGAGTCCGTAGCTCACGATTATTACCGACTTGCCGAGCTCCGGCGCGCGGCCCCAGTTCTCGCGTGCAAGCTCCAGCGCAAGCTCTGTTTCGTTGTAGTCGCTTTGTAAAAACGGGATTTTCGGCGTTACGTAATCCGGCGTTCCGTAATATGTTCCGAGGTCTGCCGCAATGTATTGAGAGCCATACTGCATTATACCGGAGGCCAACTCGCTATCCCTGCCGGCAATGATCGGGTGCAGCTCCATGCGGCCGAATTTTTCAGCCTGAAGCTGCGCAATAACCTCGTCCAGACTGTTCGGAAGCTTCTTTGCCAGCATACTCAGAAACAGCTCTGCGGTTTTCGGTGTCGTTTCGTCGATTATCAGCCCGTTGATCCAGTATGATTGACCGTTTACCTTGCCCTCAATATAAAGCGCGTCAAGCGGCTCGCAATACACGGAGCTGCCGAATTCGTTGTGAGCGCGTCCCTGCTCCTTCAGCTCGGCAAAAAGCGTCGTTGCCAGCTCAAGCAGATCCTTTTCGTTTGAAATGTGCTGTGAGCTTATGCGGCTTGTTGTTGCGGGATCCGGCCAGCTCAGCGCAAGGTCTTTAACCTGCGGATGGCCGCTGTGAAGCCGCTCAACAATAATCGCGTATTCCTCATTGCTGAGGAACACAACGCGGTTTACAGTACGCGCGCCAACCTTCATGGTTACATTTAACCGATTGATATTCTGCGGGTCGTTATACAGGTTGCCCTCTTTTGCGTCCTGCGCGTTGCGGCGGATGGCGGCGATAAGCTGCGCGTCCATAATGTCGTCGTCTATCTCATACTGGGACAGCAGGTGCTGCGAGTATTGGTTTGCCTCAACGTCAAACGCTTGCGCCGCCGCCTCCGATATGTCGCCTTTAAAGTATCTGATTTCCGCCGCCGTCGGGTTAAAGCCGTATACCGCTGATACAGACAGCCACCAGATTCCGAGAAACGCGACGTTCAGAACGAGAAATATCGCAAGTCCGCCCCACGGCCGGCGCACAGCCGAAAGGGATTTTGCCGAAATCGCGCGGTAAGCGAAAAATACAATGAGCGACAGGGCGTAAAGCGCCGCTACTCCGATAACAAGGCCTATATCATAGCTGCCGTACCTTTGCTTTTCCGAAATCAGGTTGATTAGCAGCACAAGCGGTATGAGCGCGACGACAAATGCCACCAGCGCCGAAATAATATTCTGCGCAAGGCCGGACGACGCGGGCTCCTCAGCCGCTTCTGACGGGCGGCGGCGAAACAGCACAAGCGCTATTGCAAGGTATAAGATGGCAAGGCCGAGTGTGTACAGCGCGGATAAAACGCTCGGTATCTGATAGAAATTGCCCAAACCGAACGGCGCGAAAATGATGCCCGTCAGTATGTTTGTCGCCGGCTCCAAAAAGCCCGTTGTGCGCTCTATCGGAAACAGTATTCCGGTATAAAACTGAGCAAGGGAATAGCCGAAGGTGATAAGCACGCGCGGCAGAAACAGTACCATGAGCGTAACAGCAATCTGGCCGAAAATGTTTGACGCGACTGATACGGCAATCAGCATTGCGGCGGCAACCAGCAGGCACGCAATCAGAACCGCGCCTAAAAGCGCCATCCACCCGGCAAAATATACGCTGCCAACAGCAAAAAGGTTAACCCCGATAATCGGGACTATGAACACCAGCAGCCCGATTATGACCCACGTAAACGCCGAAAGCGTGTAGCTCACGAGTATCGCGGTTCTTGTTACCGGCAGGCTGCAGAAATGATCCGAGCCCTTTCTTGTTGACAGAAAGTGAAACAGCACGAACATCAGCGCCGGGATTATAACCATAAACGCCATGTAGGCCGCAATGCCGAGACCGCTGTCCGGCGGAAGGGACGACATTGTCGCGTCCTCCTGAAAAAGCGCGGCGACCGTGCCTCCAACGACGACCAGAATGGATATAATAGCCATTAGTCCGGCATAAATAAACCCGACCATTTTTCCCTGGCGCAGACCCTCAAAATATATGCCCTTGGAGAAAACCGATCTGTTGCTCGGCGAAAACTTTTTTGCCTTTGCCAGCGTTTTTTCCATTTTTGAGCTCAGCTTATCGTTATTCATAGTTAAATGGCCTCCTTTCCGGCGGCGTCGTTTGCGTCCGCGATTTCGCCGAGAATATCGTCAAAATTATAGCCGCGCTGCTTCATTTCGTAGGTGAACACCTCTTCAAGCGACAGCGGCAGCGTCTCAAGTATGATCGGGTCAAGCTTTGACAGCGCGGCTTCGATTGCCTCGCGTTCGTCCGTTGCGATAATGTTCGCAACGCGCCCGACCTGCGAGTACGAGAGTATGGAGATTCCCGTATCCGCGATCGTTTCGCGCGAGAAGGTCTCCGGCAGAGCAACCTGAACCTTGAGCAGCGAGGTCTTGAGGTTAGATATGTCTGACTGCATGACAAGCCCGCCCCGGTGTAAAAACGCAAGCGCGTCGCAGGTGTCCTCAAGCTCGCGCAGTGAGTGCGAGGTGATGATCGCCGTCGCCTTTTTGGAGACAATGCTCTCGGTCAGGAGACGCTTTACGGCGCCGCGCGCGATTGGGTCAAGCCCGTCAAACGTCTCGTCAAACAGCAGAATGTCAGGATTTGAGGCTATCGCGAGTATTGTCGCGCTCTGGCGCTTCATGCCTTTGGAAAACTGCGATATGGACTTAAAGCGCGGCAGGTCAAGCACGTTTGCAAGACGCACCGCCTCGTTTACGTCGAAGCTGTTGTATATCGCGGCGTAGTGCTGTATCATACGCATAAGGTTTGCGCCCGGCAGAAAATACAGCTCGTCCGGTATAAAGGCGATTCGCTGCTTCAGCGCGGTGTTTTCATATACGCTCTGCCCACCGATCGTAACCTCGCCGGCTGACTGTCTGTATACTCCCGCGATT
>JAISTA010000183.1 GCA_031272845.1 Oscillospiraceae bacterium | reverse complement strand
CAAAAAACTTTTCGTTCCCGCCTAAACATTCCCGTCTAAAAGAACCCCAACCCCGCCGCAAACCCAAGCCCCGCCCCCAAAAAAGCAACACAAAAACCCCGCCGCGCGAATATACTGATTCACGGAAAGACACCGTGAATTACTCACACGCGGCACGCGTTTTTGCCTGCTGCGGTTATAAAAATAAAACCCTTCGGAGAATACTTATCCATGTTAGACAACGAATTATCAAACACATACGCATGCCCCGCTCTCGGAACGCATTATGCGACGGTCGGCGTACCTGTAACGGTAAAGCCGTTTGCCGTTCCCGGCCCCGTGTCGGTTGAATGCTGCGGACAGCCTGTTATGTCAACCGAGGAGGCCTGCCGCGGCAAGGTCGGCTCGGTCTGCCATTTCACAATCGCTCAGCGCCTGAAAATCGACATCCCGGTTGACTTCGGCGCGTCCGTCAAGGTCGGCGACACCTATGTTGACTGCGAGCGCTTTGGTATCGGCGGCGACAACAACTTGAAGGAAGTCCCGAATTACGGCGGCGTAAACACAGGTATCGGCGGCGCGATCGCGGTTAACCAGTGCGGCTGCAAATAAGAACCTGTATTCACAGTCCTTGTAGGCTGGTTTTTGAGTGATTTTTGTGCCCTACAAAGGCGGGGTGACGCAGATATACTCGCGTATTTCAAGGAACGCCGGTGAAGTATGGCGCAAAAAGCGCCAAAAAACAGTCTGCAAGCGGCTATGAATACCGGTTCTTAGGCTGTAACACAAAATAAAAAGTCAGCGTAGTATACAGCAAGCCCGGTTCACCTCCTGCCGGGCTTGCTTCCTGCCCGGCGCGCGGAGAAAATCCAAAGCGCCGCCGCTGTATGAATTTTTGCGCCGCTTTTTGCAAATAATATAGTCAAACACACGGAGGGCGTTAAATTGGCTGGAAATACAAAAAAATCAGACATTTCTTCAATGCCGAACGACAAATACATCGAGTTTGCCGCGAAATTTGAGCCGAAATCAAAGCTTTTTACGAACTGCATAAAGGCGTTTGTAATCGGCGGACTGATATGCTGTATCGGTCAGGCTGTGCGCTTTACGGCCTCGGCGCTCGGCGCGGCGGAGGACAGCCTCGGCGCGGTAACGTCCATATTTATGATACTTTTCAGCGTTGTTTTGACCTCGCTGCACCTGTATGGCAAGCTTGCAAAGCACGCCGGAGCGGGTACGCTTGTGCCGATAACGGGGTTTGCAAACTCCGTTGCGTCGGCCGCGATTGAGTTTGTCCCGGAGGGGCGCATAACCGGCACTGGCGTTAAGATGTTCACAATAGCGGGACCCGTACTTGTGTACGGAACCTCGTCCGCGTTTATCTGCGGGCTTATTTATTACGCAATCGAGATGATTGCGGGGAGGCTTTAGCCGTGATTACCTGTCTTGAAAAATGCCGTCACCAGCAGGAGGGGATTTGTATGCTGAATTACTCGCCGGGCTTCGGCAATTTCGCCCAAAACGGCGGCTGCCCCTACAGAACGGCTGCCGAGCGCCCGGCTGCCGAGCTTGCGAAAATGAACGAGCTGAGAGACAGCGGAATTTCCCTGTCGTAAGGGCAAACATTTAAGCGGCGTTTGCACTGCCGCAGTCAAGTGAATATAAAAAGAGGGCGGATAAAATCCGCCCTCTTTTTGTGGTTTAAGTTTTGGAGACCTATCCGATCATCTGCCGCGAGAGCTTGATTCTATCCGCGATCATAGCTATAAACTCGCTGTTTGTCGGCTTGCCCTTGATATTCGACACCGTGTAGCCGAAGAACTTTTGCAGAACCTCAATATTTCCGCGATCCCACGCGACCTCTATGCCGTGGCGGATAGCGCGCTCAACGCGCGTCGGCGTGGTGTTGAAGTAGTCCGCAATTTCCGGATACAGCTCCTTTGTCACCCTGTCTATAATTTCAGGGCGGCAAATCGTCATAAGTATAGCGCGGCGCACGTATGTATAGCCCTTGATGTGCGCGGGAACGCCGATTTCCATGAGAATCTCGGTGATAACGGAGTTCAGCACGCGCTCGTCGCTGACGTCTCCGCCGCGCTTTGGCGTAAAGGAGCCGGGATCAAACACCGCGCGCTGGCTGTTGTCGTCGCCGCCCGTTTTGTACTTGTAGACCTCGATTATGCGCGTCACGAGATCCGAAATGTTGCAGGGCTTTGCGATGAAATACGACGCAGAAAGCGAGGCGATTTCTTTTTGAATGAAGCTTGACAGAAATGAGGACAGAACGATTGACGCGGGTCGGAGCGATTCAGGCAGCGTGTTGATTTTCTTCAGCAGCGCGAGTCCGTCCATCCCGTCGAGCACAACGTCTGTAATGAGCACGTCCGCCTTGTAGGCGACAATGTCGGCAAAGGCCTCGTTGCCGTCGCGCACCGCGCCGCAGATTTCAAAAACATTGTCCTGCGCCAGTCCCTCGCAGATGAGCTCGCGGAAGTTGTCGTTCGGGTCGGCTATTACGCACTTAATCGACCGGTTTTGCTTTGTGTTATCCATAATGGGAATCCTTGTTTACGCCGTATTTGCAGATTAACTTCTGTTTATGTCAGCAGAAGTTCTATTAAATAAAATATACCTGATTTTTGCTGAATGCGCAACTTCTGATTTTCTGTTTTAGTCTGTACTTTTGCCGAACGGCGCTGTCGAATTCCGCGCGGAATTTGTGCGAAAACCGGCACATTGTAGGTATTTTAAAACAATAAAACGAAAAATCAAAATAATAAGCAAAAACAGCGCGAAAAATAGCCGCAAGAGCAAGAGAGTTTTGTCGAAACGCGCTGACCGCCGCCGGCAGTCACAAAAGCCCGCCGCGCGCTTTTTTATGGCTGAGCAACTATATTGCGCCTTACACGTTAAACCGAAACAGCGTAACGTCTCCGTCCTGCATAACATACTCCTTTCCCTCGGAGCGCACAAGTCCCTTTTCCTTTGCTGAGGCCTGCGTCCCGCAGGAGTGCAGATCCGAAAAGGCGACGATTTCGGCGCGGATAAAGCCGCGCTCAAAGTCTGAATGTATCTTTCCTGCGGCTTGCGGCGCGCGCGTTCCGCGAACGATAGTCCACGCGCGGCACTCGTCGGCTCCGGCCGTGAGAAAGGATATCAGCCCAAGCAGGCTGTAGCTGCTTTTAACCAGACGGTCAAGCCCGGATTCCGTAATGCCCAGCTCCTCTAAAAACAGACCGCGCTCGTCCTCGGGCAGCTCCGCAATCTCAAGCTCCGTTTTGGCACAGATAGGCAGAACCTCCGCGCCCTCGGCGGCTGCGATATACGCAATCGTCTTGTAGTACTCGCTTTTTTCGTACCCGGCGGAAAATGTGTTTTCGTCCAGATTCGCGCAGTAAATAACGGGCTTTGCGGACAAAAACTCCGCCTGACGCGCGATCTCCCGCTCCTCGTCCGTCATCTCAAGGCCGCGCACGGGCTTTTCCTCGCCGAGACGCTCCGCAATCCGCTCAAAAAGCTCCGCCGCAAGGGTTTCCTTTTTGTCGCCGGACTTTGCCGCCTTGCGCGACTTATCCGCGCGGCGCTGCGCCGATTCAAGGTCGGCAAGTATCAACTCAAGGTTTATGATCTCAATGTCGCGCTTTGGGTCGGCGCCGCCCAGCGTATGTATAATGTCGTCGTCGTCAAACGCGCGGACTACATGCACAATCGCGTCAACGGAGCGGATGTGCGACAAAAACTTGTTGCCCAGTCCCTCCCCGCGTGAGGCTCCGGCAACAAGTCCCGCGATATCGACAAACTCAATAACGGCGGGGGTCCGTTTTTTTGTGGCGTAAAGCTGCGAGAGCCAGTCAATCCGCGCGTCCGGCACGGGGACGATTCCGACGTTCGGTTCTATTGTGCAAAAGGGGTAGTTCGCAACCTCCGCCCCGGCCTGTGTTATCGCGTTAAAGAGTGTGGACTTGCCGACATTCGGCAGCCCGACTATTCCAAGCTTCATCTGTGGTATCCTGAATATATAATGTCTTCATTACGCCTGAGCGCCGTGTCGGTTCCAAATCGGCGGAATCAGGGTGATTGTGTGTGTTCCGGCGCAGGGCGCACCGTGCCTCAGCACCGCGCCGCACCAAAAAGCGTTGACTGTGACGCAAATATGCTGAACGCACGGCCGAGCCAAGCGCCTATTGCCGCTTATAATAGCACCTTTTCCACATATTTGCAAGCGAAAAAATATACATAAAAGCGGCTTGCCGCGAAAAAAGTCATTTTCGATCGCATTTTGCAGCAAAAATTTGTGTAACAGAACGTTTCGTTACACTGCGCGGGTCCTCCGCAGTACAGTTTCCGGCACCGTTACGCGGACTGACGTGTGCCGTCCCGATCCGGCTCCTCGCCGGACATTGTCTGTTCGTCGTCAGGCTTTGCGCGGCGCGACACCGCCAGGCACAGAACCATTGCGGCGAGACCCGCAAGCGTACCGAACAGCATAGCCGTAACGCCGCCGGGCGTGAGCCGTGAGAATTCGAGTGCGTCAAAGAAAATCGCGCATGTAACGGCAAACGCGGCAACCAAACCAAGCAGGAGCAGGCAGCGCTTTTTGTCAAGCGGCCGGCCGACCCGTGCCGTTTGCGCAAGGCTGACCGCAGCAATGGCAAAAAACGAGGCCGTGCGCTGATCCGTAAACGGCAGGCCGCGCGTTGCACAAACCGCCGCTATAAGCACCGCCGCGACAAGCTCGCCGAAGGCCGCCGGAAAGGCCGCTTTAAGCACATTCGGCAGGAATTTCCCGCTGATTCTCCGCCGGGACGGCTCAAGCGCGAAAATGGTGCCGGGAATCCCGATAAAGGCCGCGTTCAGCAGCGTCATCTGCGTAACGGTGGTCGGAAAGCGGAACTGGAACGTGAGCGTTAAGAGAGTCAGCGCCAGCGAAAACAGGTTTTTCGTGAGAAACAGCGCGGCCGAGCGCTCTATGTTTCCGATAACGCGCCGTCCCTCGGCAACAACGCCCGTCAGCGCCGAAAAGTCTGAATGCAGAAGCACAATGTCGCTTACGGCCTTGGCGGATTCCGCGCCCTCGGCCATCGCGACGCCGCAGTCCGCCGCCTTTAGGGCGAGAACGTCGTTCACGCCGTCCCCCGTCATGCCGACGGTTCTGCCCGACTTCTGCATTGCCGTAACAAGCGTGCGCTTGTCCTCCGGCGTAACCCTGCCGAAAACCGCAATGCGCGAAACAGCGTCCGCCAGCGTTATAAATGTATCCGGGTCGGATTTTGAGACAAGGCGCTCGTTTTCCTCGTCAATCCGCCATTGGGACATGTCAATAACCTTGTCTGCGTTCTCAATTCCGGCGCGTCCCGCAACGGCGGACACGGAAACCGGACTGTCGCCGGAGATAACCTTTAACTCAACGCCGCGCTTTTGGAAAATGGCAAAGGTGTGCTTCGCGTTTTTGCGCAGCGGGTTTGACATTGCGAAGGCCGCGAGCGGGCGGCACTGCCCGAAGCCAAGTCCGTCCTCAATATCCGCAATCGGCGCGGTGCACACGAACAGCACAAGAACGCGGTAGCCGTGCTCCTGCAGGGCAAGTATTTTCTCCGCGCGCGCGCCCGTCAGCCCCGCGTGTTCAGGTGCGCCGAGAACGTAGGTTCCGTTGCGTATGCGCTTTGCCGAGAACTTGCGTCCTGAGGTAAAGGGCAAAAAGTCCCCGTCGTCGTCAAACGAGACGGAAAACTCAAGCTTGTAATACTCGCGCAGGGCAAACGACGTGTCGTTATCGTCTGAATTGCGCAGATATTCGCGCATAAGCACGGATATTTGGCTTTCAGAAAACCTGTCGAGCGGTATAACCGCGCCAAGGCGCATTTGCTTTTCAGTGATTGTGCCCGTTTTGTCGATACACAGCGTGTCGACCCGCGCTAGCGCCTCAATCGCGGACATTTCGCGCACAAGCGTATTTTTGCGGAACAGCCGGATAATCGACGTAATAAGCGTCGCCGACACAAGCAGGTACAGTCCCTGCGGAATCATAGCGGATAAGGACGCGACTGCCGCGATAACGCCGTCTCTGAACGGCGTTTTCAGCAAAACGGTGTTCAGCAGAACCGTCATGATGCCGATAGGGATTATCATGTATCCGACAAAGCGCACAAGCTTCATCAAAACGTCTAGCATTTCAGAGCTTCTCGGCTCACGCGCGGACTTTGCCTCGCGGGAGAGCTGTGAAACGTAGCTTTTCTCGCCGACCGCGGTTAAAACGGCGCGCACCTGTCCGGAAACAAGAAAGCTCCCGGACTTCAGGCCGTCCCCGGTCTTTTTGCCGACCTCGTCCGCCTCGCCCGTTACAAGCGATTCATTGACGGAGCAACTGCCCGATACAACGCGCGCGTCGGCAAAAATCTCGTCTCCGGCAGTAAGCTCCACAAGGTCGCCGAGAACACAGTCCGGCGAGGGAATGCCGAAACGGTCTCCGTCGCGGATGACGGCGGCCTCCTGCGTGTCTATAATGCGCATTCTGTGCAGCACGGTGCGCGAGCGCGTTTCCTGCAAAATACCGAGCGCGGTGTTAAGCAGAATTATCGGAATAAACGTAAGCTCACGGTAGGCCCTCACAAAAATGAGTACCACCGCAAAAATCGCGTAAATCAGGTTAAAATATGTGAAGCAGTTGCTGAGAATAATCTCCGCAACGGATTTTTCGGGAATCTCCGCCGCGCTGTTGGCGAGCCCCATAACGTGACGGCGCTCCGCCTCCTGCCTTGAAAGGCCGAGCGTGACGTCCGTGCGCGCAAGGCGCAGCTTTGTCTGTTTGGTTGTGTTTTCGGATTTTGGCATAAAGGTTTTATGTACGCAAGCGGAGGAGCAAGCGGCAGTATTAGTATTGTATACTATTATTGCCGTATACGCAAGGGAAAAATCAAAAAATTCTCTTTTTTTACTTGAAAATGATTATTTTTTTGTGGAATGAAGCACCATATGAGCGGTTATCGGCCGTCCGTAAGGGCATTTCGCCGCCGCGTTTTGCTGAACGCAGGTGCGCACTATGTGTACCGCGCGGCTCAAGCATAGTCCGAACGGCGCTGCCTGAACGGCCGCCGGCTAAAAAACACAGATACCGAACAATAAACGTACAGGAAGCTGAGGGCAGTGTCCCCACAGAACACCACGCCCAAAATCCAACAACAACCACCGCACCCGAGTGTCCCAACGCGCAAAGCGCAGAGACAGACGACCGCACCAATGCCAGACGGACACGTTGGTCAGACGCAAAATCCGGCGGCAAACCAAGGGTAGGGCCGTCGAGGACGCCGTTCCCTACGGAAACGTTGCGGCAGCGGGGACGCAACCGCACCGCAAGCCGCACACAATACCACAACACACCTCGCCGCGCCGGGAGACGCACCTACCGCCAGCACAACGTGCGGCAGCGATCGTAGCAGCACCATCCTTCCGGTAACCACCCCCACCGCAGTCCGCGCATACCGACCATCCGACCTAAGTCTTTATCCCTGCGACAGGCTTCGCCCCTGCGTGCGGCGGTGCTGAAGCATTCGCGCACACTACCGCACCTGTCATTGTGTGGGTATGCACCTACTTGTAGCTAATGCTGTGCCCGGCATAAAAAAAGATTTGCTTCTTTCTAAAAGAAGTCGCCCCTTTTTGGTTACTTTTTCCGGCGGAGCGGAAAAAGTAACCGCCCGCCGCGCAGGCGCTCCAGCAGTGAACCGAAGAGCAGCCGAGTCCCAATTTCAAACACCGTAACCTGCGCCGCACAGAGAACTTTTCGTTCTCGCCAATAGATTACCGTCTAAAAGAACCCCAGCAACGCGGCAAAGTAAAAGCCCCCGCCCGCCCCAAGCTAAGAAAGAAGCAGCTTGTCGTCATCCAAGGCCCGCCCTTTCTTCTCAGCAAACTTTGCGATAAGGTCAGCCACCGTCATAGCTCCGCGCTCCGCGCCGGAAACGTCCAGCACGATTGTCCCCTCGGACATCATTATCGTGCGCGTGCCGTACGCCAGCGCGGAGGACATGTTGTGCGTCACCATAAGCGTCGCGATATTGTTTTCCGTAACAATTTTTGTGGTAAGCTCATTGACCGTGTCGGCGGCACCGGGGTCAAGCGCCGCCGTGTGCTCGTCCAGCAGAAGAAGCTTCGGTCGTACGATCGTCGCCATAAGCAGCGTAAGCGCCTGGCGCTGTCCGCCGGAGAGCAGACCGACCTTGTGCTTCATCCTCTGCTCAAGCCCGATTCCGAGAAGCGAGAGCCTTTCGCGGAACATCTCGCGCGCGGCACGCGGAATGCCCGGCGTAAGTCCGCGCGCCGCGCCTTTGCCGAGCGCAATGGATAGGTTTTCCTCAATCGTCATGTCAAAGGCCGTGCCCTTGAGCGGATCCTGAAACACGCGTCCGATGTGCCGTGAGCGCTTATATTCCTTCTGCCGGGAAATATCCTCGCCGTCCAGCAGAATTCTGCCGCCGTCCGCCGGGTGCACGCCGGAGATTACGTTCAGCATAGTGGACTTGCCCGCGCCGTTTTCGCCGATAACCGTGACGAATTCACCCTCAGACACGGTAAGGTTCAGGTTTTGCAGAGCGATGCGCTCATTTATCGTGCCCGGGAAAAATACTTTTTTAATATTTTCAAGCTCTAACATAATTATTTCACCGGCCCCTTTGACAGCTTTTTCAGAGAGCCCGCGCCGCTGAACAAATTTGGCAGAGCGAGCGCCACTATAACGATAACGGCGGTTATCAGCTTCATGTCAGAAGCGGGCAGACCGAGCTGCATAGCCGCTCCGATAACAGCCCTGTACACAACGGAGCCGAGCGCAACCGCAATAAGGCGGCGAAGTATAGGCCGCGTGCCGAATATGACCTCGCCGATAATGACGGAGGCGAGGCCGATTACCACCATTCCGACGCCCATGTTGAGATCCGTAAACTTCTGCTGCTGCGCCATAACGCTCCCCGAAAGGGCGACGAGCGCGTTTGCAACAGCCATTCCGATAAGCTTCATCGTGTCTGTATCAACGCCGGAGGCGCGTACCATATGCTCATTATCGCCCGTCGCGCGAAGCGCAAGGCCGAGCTTTGTGTTCAAAAACAGCCACAGGGCGACTACGACGATTATGAGCAGTCCTGTTGACAAAATGATTTTGCCGTTAGGAATTTTGTCCGCGATACTAAAGATATTTGCCGCCCGCGCCAGCGAAATATTCGGCTGACCCATAATGCGCAGATTAATGGAATACAAGCCGAGCATCATCAGAATTCCGGATAAAAGCGCCGCTATTTTCAGCTTCGTGTTCAGCAGCGCGGTTATCGCGCCGGCCGCGCCGCCCGCGAGAAAGCCTACAAGCAAACCGATCACCGGGTGTCCCGCGAGGGCAAACACGGCGGAGCACGCCGCGCCGAGCGTAAAGCTGGAGTCGACCGTCAAGTCAGGTGTATCAAGCGTGCGGTATGATATGAACACGCCGAGCGCCATCACGGCATAAATCGCGCCAAGCTCATAGGCTGTTTTCAAAAGGCCGAGTATAGTATTAAACAATTTCTTATGCTTGCGGCAAAAAGCAGTGCTTGCCGCAAAAGCCTCCTTGGTATAATTATAATCAGGCCGCGAAAAAAGCTGATGCGATAGCGGCTATAGGCGGTGATATATAGTCAATTAACTTGAAAATCAGTCCGGCAGCAGGGCGGCGGATCCCGCCTTAAAAAGACAAATCCCCTTCGGGTAGAGGGGGCGTCTTTGCCGTAGTTTTTTATTGGGGCAAGCCCAGCGGCTGTGCGCCGAAGCCCGCCGCAAAAACGGCAGACTTGCGGCCTTGCGCGCGGATCACTTGTTTTCCAGCACCATTTCCTTGACCTTCATCAAACGCACCTTAGTCGAGCGGTCGTTTTCCTCAAGCTTTTGCGTTATATACTTGATACTCGTTTCCATTTCGGGAATCATAACGTACTCAAGCGCGTTGACGCGCCGCCGCGTCTTTTCAATCTCGGAGGCCAGCAGTTGAACCGTCTTTTCCGTCTGCGCAAGCTGCAAAAGGTCTGAAAACACGTCCGAGAGCTTATCCATCGCCGCGTCAAGCTCGCCGGAGGTCTGCGCAAAGCCATATGGATAAAGAGCGTCTGTTTTTTCGGTCTTGAAGTCGTAAATTGGCACGTTCACGCTCATTATGTTGCGAACCGACATATCGGTCTGCACCGTGCGCATAGGGAACAGGAGCGCCTGCTTAACGTCCGCCCCGCCCATAACGGAGGATGCGGCGGCAAGCGCCTGATTCGCGGAGGAAAGCCCCGCCTCAACGTGCTCGCGCAGCTCGCGGCAGCCGCGTACAATTTCGAGAAACTGCCGCATAAGCTCGTCCCGCTTGTCCTTTAAGAGCTTGTGGCCGCGCCGCGCGGTTTTAAGCCGCGCCTTTAGGCGTGTAAGCTCCATTCTTGTAGGTGAAATTGTTTTAGTTGCCACGGTGTTTGTCCTTGTTTATTGGTGGGCGGTGCGGTATGTGCGGTAAAGAGAACGTTAACCGCGATTATCTTTCTAATGTATTCGGTACAATTCAAGCAATGCGTCTTTATTGTCTAAAACCGACCTAACAAAATTGTACGCGCACAGTATCCAAATAACAGCGTTAAGAATTCCGAAAATAACAAGCGCAAAAATTATATATTTACGCAAGGTGTTTTCAGAAGCGCCCTTTTTCTTGAGGATAATTCCGATAACCAGAAGAACGGCGCAAACCAGAAAGAAAACGATTCCGAAAACCGTGATAACCAAAATTCTTGAAAACATTGGGTTTTGCTGCATCGCTTGCATTGCTTTTATACCTCCGCCGTTACGTCTTCGGCAGATACTTCTCTATAATCTCCGGCTTGATACGCTTTAGCTCCGACTTCGGCAGGATTGACAGAAGCCGCCAGCCAATTTCGAGCGTTTCTTCAATTGAGCGGTTTTCCTCTGTACTCTGCGTGACGTACTGCTTTTCAAATTCGTCCGCGAATTTCGCGAGCAGCAGGTCAGTCGGCGTAAGCGCGGATTCACCTAGGATTGTCATCAACTCCTTGGCTTCTTTTCCGGAGGAATACGCCGCAAACAACTGGTTCATCGTGCCGGAATGATCCTCACGCGTCTTTCCCTCGCCGATGCCCTTGTCTTTAAGGCGGGAGAGTGACGGCAAAACGTCTACCGGCGGCAAAACACCCTTGCGGTACAGGTCGCGAGAGAGGATAATCTGCCCCTCCGTGATGTAGCCCGTGAGGTCTGGAATCGGGTGAGTCTTATCGTCCTCAGGCATTGTGAGAATTGGAATCATCGTAATCGAGCCGGCCTTGCCGATTCTGCGCCCCGCACGCTCATACATCGTCGCAAGGTCAGTGTACAGATAGCCGGGGTAGCCGCGCCGTCCCGGAACCTCTTTTTTCGCGGCGGAAATTTCACGCAGCGCTTCCGCGTAGTTCGTAATATCCGTCAGTATAACAAGCACGTGCATATCGCGCTCAAAGGCGAGGTATTCCGCCGCCGTCAGCGCCATACGCGGCGTTGCGATACGCTCAACCGCGGGGTCTGAGGCAAGGTTTGAGAAGATTACCGACCGCTCGATTGCGCCCGTGCGGCGGAACTCGCGCACAAAATACTCGGACTCCTCAAATGTGATTCCGATAGCGGCGAACACAACCGCAAAATTGTCAGCGCCGCCGCCAAGCACCTTTGCCTGCCGCGCGATTTGCGCCGCAAGAGACGCGTGCGGGAGGCCGGAGCCTGAAAAAATCGGCAGCTTCTGTCCGCGCACCAGGGTGTTCAGCCCGTCGATCGTTGAGATTCCGGTTTGGATAAACTCGTTCGGGTAGTCGCGCGCGGCGGGGTTCATCGGCAGACCGTTAATGTCGAGCCGCTCCTCCGGGATTATTGCGGGGCCGCCGTCTATCGGGGAGCCCATCCCGGAAAAAACGCGTCCGAGCATATCGCCGGAAACGGCAAGCTCCAGCGGATGCCCAAGAAAACGCACCTTGCTTTCGGCAAGGTTTATTCCCTGCGCCGATTCAAAAAGCTGAACGACGGCCGTGTCTCCGTCCACCTCAAGCACGCGGCAGCGGCGAACGTCTCCGTTCGGCAGCTCAATCTCGGCAAGCTCGTCATACGTCACGCCGACGACGCCGGAGACGACCATAAGCGGCGAGACGACCTCTGTTATCGTTTTATATTCACGAATCATAGTTTTTTAAGCTCCTATTTGCCGGCGGCGTCCGCGATTTGCAGCTTCATCTCGCGGTCTATCTCAGCGTACGCGGACGCGAATTTGTCCTGAGTAACGGATTTTGCGCGGCCGATTTTTTCGCGCGCGTCGACGCCGAAAAGCTTCTGCACGTCGGATAAGCCGCCGCTGACCGCTTCTCGGCAGTATTTTTCATAGCTCAGGATAAGTGCCAGGAGCGCCGCCTGCTTTTCGTAAGAGGAATAGCTGTCCAGCTCGTCAAAGGCGTTCTGCTGCAAAAAGTCCTCGCGGAGCATTTTTGCGACCTCAAGCGTCACGCGGTCAGTCGCGGAAAGCGAATCCGCACCGACGAGCTTCACGACCTCCTGAAGCTCGGCCTCCTCCTGCAAGATACTCATCGCGCGCGAGCGGGAGAGCATAAAGCCGTCTCCATACGTCTCGTTATACCAGGGCGCCAGTGTGTCTAGATACAGCGAGTATGAGTTCAGCCAGTTGATTGCGGGGAAGTGACGCGCATAGGCGAGCGAGGAGTCCAGCCCCCAGAAAACCTTTACAATGCGCATTGTCGCCTGAGAAACAGGCTCCGACGTGTCTCCTCCGGGAGGCGACACAGCGCCGATTGCGGTAAGAGAACCGCGTCGGCGGTCTGACCCCATGCACTCCGTCACGCCTGCGCGCTCATAGAACTGCGCAAGGCGGCTTGACAGGTATGCGGGGTAGCCCTCTTCGCCGGGCATTTCCTCAAGTCGGCCGGACATTTCGCGCAGAGCCTCCGCCCAGCGCGACGTTGAGTCCGCTATGATCGCCACATCATACCCCATATCGCGGTAATACTCGGCGATTGTTATACCGGTGTAAATAGAAGCCTCGCGCGCCGCGACAGGCATGTCTGAGGTGTTTGCGATTAAGACGGTGCGCTTCATAAGCGGCTCGCCCGTTTTCGGGTCGGTCAGCTCGGGAAACTCCATAAGAACGTCCGTCATTTCATTGCCGCGCTCTCCGCAGCCGATGTAAACCACAATGTCAACGTCCGACCATTTAGCGAGCTGGTGCTGCACAACTGTTTTGCCGGAGCCGAACGGACCCGGAACCGCCGCCGTGCCGCCTTTAGCCAAGGGAAAGCACGTATCGATAATACGCTGACCGGAGCAGAGCGGTTTTTCCGGCATAAACTTGCGCCGGTACGGGCGCGGCACACGCACCGCCCATTTTTGCATAAGCGTCAGCGGTACCTTTTCGCCGTCCTCTGTTTCCAAGTACCCGATTGTATCCGCAACCGTAAACTCGCCGGAGTGAAGCTCCGTAACTGTGCCGGAAACATTCGGCGGAACCATGATTTTGTGCAGAACAGCGGGCGTTTCCTGAACCGTGCCGAGAATGTCCCCGCCGGATACGTTGTCTCCGACCTCGGCCTTAGCCGTAAACTCCCACTTTTTCTCGCGCGACAGAGCCGGAACTGAAATTCCGCGCGCGATTGTTGAACCCGAAATTTTGCGTATTTCCGGCAGCGGGCGCTGAATCCCGTCGTAAATATTCTCAAGCAGACCGGGCCCAAGCTCAACAGACAGCGGCGAGCCGGTTGTTACGACCTCGGCTCCGGGGCCGATTCCGGAGGTTTCCTCGTATACCTGAATCGAGGCCTTGTCGCCGGTCATCGTCAGAACCTCGCCGACAAGACCCTGAGCGCCGACGCGCACAACGTCTGAAATGTTCGCGTCGGAAAGCCCGTCCGCCACGACAAGCGGCCCCGATACCTTTGTTATTTTACCTGACATGTAGTTCTCCTTTGCTCCGCAGCATAGACCTGCACGAGTGCTAAAATACCGCACCTGCCGGCTTGCCGGGATTGACATGCCGCTCATGCGGCAGCGCAGCTTCTAAAAAATGTTACTTCCGAC
This sequence comes from Oscillospiraceae bacterium, assembly GCA_031272845.1. Classification (GTDB taxonomy): domain Bacteria; phylum Bacillota; class Clostridia; order Oscillospirales; family Oscillospiraceae; genus JAIRRO01. The sequence goes on along the minus strand of JAISTA010000183.1, from coordinate 3,063 downwards.
GGCGCGCAGCACCGCGTCCTCAAGCGAGCGCAGTGACTTTCCCGTCGAGCCGCCCCGGCCCGGTACGGCTATTATCGCGGGTGTGATTTTGTCCGCAAACTCCGCAATATCCTTTGCAAGCGCCGTGTGCAGATGCTCTTCAATATAAATTATCGCGTAGCCGCCGCCCTCGGCGGTTATTTCGCGCAGAGTGCGCCGCGCCTCGTCCTCCGTGTCGGCCGCAAAGGTGTTAAGCCCCAGCGCACGAAAGCCGAGCACTGTATCTGACGAGCCGATTACTCCGATTTTATACATACACGCGCACTCCTGATTTGCTTATAATTATGGTTAAATATCAAACTCGCGCAGCCTTGACGCAAGCTCTTCGGGCGATAACCCGGCAAGCTTTCCGCCGAGTATCAAAAGCACGGCCGAAAGCTCGTACTGAAACCGCGCAAGATACAAGACCAGCCTGTCGGCGCCGAACGCCGTGAGCTTTGCCGGGGAAATCGCGCCGTACGGCGCGCTGTCGAGCAGGCGCTCAAGCTCGCCTGTTCTGCCGGAGATAAACGCGGCGCGTATAGCTTCCGCAACGCGCGGCGTGAGAATATCCGTTCTGCCACAGGCCGAAATCAACCCATCCGCGCCGCTTGCCGCCGAAATCGCTTCCTGCGGTACGCTGCCGCTCGGCAAAAGTGAATTTTCAAGGAATTCCGGCGGCCTGTTTGTTATCGCGGAGCGAATAAACGTCTTGATATTCGCCGCGTCAATCTGAGCGGCGACATAGCCCGCGATTCGCGGCGTTCCCACTGCGGAGGCCAAAGCGCACAGCTCCTCGAAATACAAACGGTCAATTTCCGTGTCGGACAGGCCGGGATTGCGCGTTTTAGACAGCACCGCAACGCCGCGTGAGATTGCGTCAGCCAGCTTGCCCGGCAAATCGCGGCGGTCGCCGGAGATGAATACGTTAGTCAGCACTTCCGGCGGGACGCGTCCGCACGCTGAGAGCAGCTCGCCGCCGTCTGTATTTGCCTGCATCGCCTTGACTAAGACCTTTACGTTGTCGTAATCATACTTTGCGCGGAAAATGTCCAAAACGGGCAGCACGCCTGAAATACGCGCCAAACCGTAGAATTCGTCCGCGCGTTTTTTGTTAAGCTCCGCCTCAATTTCAGACAGCGCCATACCGGAAAAGTCCGGGTAGCCCGCCTCGCGCAGGATTCGCGCCGCGTCGGCAAAGTCGTCAGCCGAGATAAGCCGGTCAATTGCCGCGCGCGATAAAAACGCCGCTTCACGCGCCGCCGTCATACCGCCGATGTGAAGAAAATCGGCGTCTCGCACCGACGAACGGGATTTTTTCTTCTTTTCAGAATAAGAATAAGTCATAAAAGCCTATTTCGAAAACAGAATTTGCGCGGCGGCAGACTCTGTTTTCTCGCGGTTCTCGGCAAGCAGACTTGCAAGCGAGCAGTTCACCGTAACCTGCCCGTCCCTCGACGAAACGAGAAGTCCGCCGTCTATCGGCACGGCGACAGGCGAAAGCGTCAGCCCCGGCACAGCGCCGGCGGCTGCGAGAGCCGCGTTTGCGCCGTATACCAGCTCGCCGCCCAGCGCGTCAAGATCTGTCTGATTCAAAAACAGAAGCTCGTCTCCGGAAGTGGCAGCCGAAACCGCAAGACGCACAAGAAGCGCAAGATATTCGTCTCTCGGCAGCGCGGCAAGAGCCTTTTCGGCATAGGAATACGCCTCGTCGAGCACCGCGCGTTTTTCGCGCAGAATAAGACGCTCGCCGTCCGCCTCAAAGGCGGTTGACAGGCGCACGCGCAGCGCGTCCAGCTCCTCGCGCCGCCTTTCAGACAGGGCGGAAACCTCCGCCTCCGCGCGCGCGGCGTATTCGCCGGCCGTCTGCTTGGCGCGCTCCTTTGCCTCGGCAATGATTTCGTCCGCTGAGGCACGCGCCTCCGTCAGGATATTTTCAATTATATTGTTTATGCCTTCCATAGGGTTTTGAAAAATATGCCCTACACCTTAATATTAAGGAGCATAAGAAACGAGGCAAGCAGGGCGAGAATCGCGTAAAACTCAACCGTGATACAAAGAATCATGCCCTTTGCCCAGTCGTCCGGCTTTTTCGCGAGCAGGTTTACCGAACCAACGGCGACCTTTGCCTGCGCAATCGCCGAAAGCAGACCTACAATCGCAATCGGCAGACACGCGACCAGAAAGCGGAACCCGTCTGTTATCGAAAGGTCGGGCGCTGTTCCGGCCAGCACGCCCATTCTGATCATCGCGAAAAACCACACGACAAGGCCGTAGAGTCCTTGTGTGCCGGGGATAACCTGAAGAATCATTACCTTGCCGAATTTTGACGGATCCTCCGCCAAAAGACCCGCTCCGGCCTCTCCGACCATCTGCGTTCCCTTTGCCGAGCCGATACCCGCGAGAAGCGCAGCCAGCGAGGCTCCGAGAAGTCCTAATGCCATTCCGCCGAACTGTTCAATGAATGCGGCCATTTGTTTTCCTCCTGTGCCCGGCATGAGCCGGACAGCTAATTGTGTTTTATTAATACAGAGCCTTTATAACAGCTCCGCTACTTAACCCGATAGTGCTTTGCTTTTATCGAAAGCGGGGCGAACGGCTTTCCGCCGTCCTCATAGAATTTGCCGAAATACTCAAGGCATTGCAGACGCAGGTCGTGCACATAGCAGCCCAAAAGGTTCAGCGCAAAGTTCAGCACGTGGCCGAACGCGAATACAATAAAGAACGCAACCGGCCCGGTTTGCTGCGCAAGCGTGTTGAAGACGAGCGAAATAACGCTTCCGGCCAGCATTAGCGCCATAAGGCGGGAGTAAGACAAAATATCGCCGAAATAGCCCGTAATGTCGTACAGGCTTGCAAGCCCTCCGACGAGCTTTCCGACTATGCCTTTTTTGGCGCGTCCCTGCGTCAGGATGAGCATCGCAACGCCGGCCAGTGCCGGAATCCAGGAGATTCCCAGCGCGCCGAGCGCGATTCCAATGAACACCAGCCACCAGGAGCCCTGGTCAAATATTGCGTCCAGCGGGTGCCCGGCGCGGCAGGTTT
>JAISTA010000241.1 GCA_031272845.1 Oscillospiraceae bacterium | reverse complement strand
CCGCGCCTATGAATTCGGGGTGCAGGCTCAGCTGCTCCATTATGTAGGAGTTGATTTTTTCAACCTGTGCGGGTGTCGTCGCCGTTGAAAAGACTACGAATTTCGTAACGCCCGCCCGTGCGCCGGAGGCAATAAGCTCCTCCGGGTCGCCGGTGTGGCGCATTTTGTAGTTGTAAAAGCCGCCTATCGCGTCTGTTGCTATTTGGTTGATTTTCTGCGGGAATATGTGTGCGTGTGAGTCGATTATCAAAATCGGGCTATCCTTTTAGTACAATTGTCACGATTTTTCTGAATCCGCCGCCGGGACTTCCCTCTGCGGCGGATTTGTTTTTTTGCTGACCGCGCGGCTGCGGTTAAATAAAGTCTCCGTCGCCGGAGGCTTCGTCTGTCTCCGGTGCTTCGGGCTCGGTGTAATAGTCCGGCAGTGTCTCTGACACTGAGGGCGGTACGCTTATAATGCCGCTGTCCGCGCCGTCCGCAAAGCTTCCTGTTTTGCACAGGCCAGCAAAGGTATCGCCGTCCATGGTCTCGTTTTTCAGCAGGTACTCCGCCGTCATGACGACAAGCGACGCGTGCTCGCGCAGAATTGTCTCTGCGGCCGTCAGCGCGGCCTTGAACATTTTCCTGACCTCGTCGTCTATCTCGGCGGCGGTCTTTTCAGAATAGCTCTTTGTCTGGCCGAAGTCGCGCCCTATGAACACGGAATGCGACGAATCGTCATACGAGATGGGGCCGATTTTCGGCGACATGCCGTAAACCATAACCATATCGCGGGCAAGCGCCGAGGCCTGCTGAATATCGCTTGACGCGCCCGTTGAAATATCGTCCAGGAACAGGCTTTCAGCCACGCGGCCGCCGAGCGCCGTTACAATGCGCTCAAACATTTCCGTGCGTGAGCGGAAGTCGCGGTCCTCGTCCGGGCGGTATATCGTCATTCCTCCGGCCGCGCCGTGCGGCACGATCGTTATGTGGTGCACGGGATCGACGTTTTTCAGGAAGTAGGACGCGACCGCGTGCCCCGCCTCGTGATACGCCGTAAGCTTGCGCGATTTTTCGGATACAACGCGGCTTTTCTTGGCCGGACCCGCTATTACCTTTATAGAGGCGTTTTCGACGTCCTCCATGCGGATAACGGGGCTGTTATACCTCGCCGCGAGCAGCGCCGCCTCGTTCAGCAGATTTTCAAGGTCAGCGCCGGTAAAGCCCGCCGTCATCGCGGCGATATGCCGGAGATTTACGTCCTCACCCAGGCGCTTTCCGCGCACGTGAATCTCAAGTATCTCCTCTCGTCCCTTAATGTCCGGGTAGCCGACGTAAACCTGACGGTCAAACCTGCCGGGGCGCAAAAGTGCGTTGTCGAGAATGTCAGCGCGGTTTGTCGCCGCGATTACGATGACCTCCTCGTTTTTCATAAAGCCGTCCATCTCGACCAGGAGTTGGTTGAGCGTCTGCTCGCGCTCGTCGTGCCCGCCGCCGAGCCCCGCTCCGCGCTTGCGTCCGACGGCGTCTATCTCGTCGATAAATATGATCGAGGGGGCGACCTTTTTTGCCTGCTCGAACAAATCGCGCACGCGGCTTGCGCCGACGCCAACGTAAAGCTCAACGAAATCGGAGCCTGAAATTGAGATAAACTCAACGCCGGCCTCACCCGCAACGGCGCGTGCAAGCAGCGTTTTACCTGTTCCCGGAGGGCCTACAAGCAAAACCCCCTTTGGTATACGCGCGCCGATTTGCTCGTACTTTTTCGGCGATTTTAAGAAATCTACAAGCTCCTTCAGCTCTTCCTTTTCCTCGTCCGCTCCCGCAACATCGCGGAAGGTTACGCGCTGCTTGTTTTCGGAGCTGAGCCGCGTTTTCGCCTTGCCGAACTTCATGCCGCCGCCGGCCGCGCCCATATTGCGGTTTAGGATGACCACAAAGACGATTACAAGCACTATAAGCAGAGTCGGCCCCAGCATCGATAGCCACAGCGGGATTGTGAGTCCGTGCTTTAAGTCATAGCCGAACTCCGGACTCTCCATTTCCTCGGTGATAAAGTCGTTTACGTCGTTATAAAACACCTCGATTGAATACAGGCTGTATACAATCGTGTCTGACGCAAAGTCCTTTTGATCCTTGAGTACAAGCGTAAGCTCTGTATCCTTAAGCACAAAGCTCTTGACATTGTGCTCCTTGAATTCGCGCACAATATCAGAATACTGCAGCTGCGGGCGCGTAATGTCCGCAGTGGAATTGTCGCGCAGCATCCACCACACCGTCAGCGCGACAAGCAGAATTAAAAGCAAATATAAAACCGGGCTGCCGCCGCGGCGCACCGGCGGCGTGGGCAGCTTTCGGTTGTTATTGCCGTTGTTGTTTCCGTTCTGGTTGTTGTTTTGGTTGTTATTGTTGTCCAATTACTTTACTCCGTCGGCAAAAGGCGTAACAGAGCCTTTATGCGGCTTTTATCTAAGAGCCTTTTGCGGCCTCAGATAAATTCTATTAAAATATTTTGTTGTTTACGAATAAATTTCCGGCTTCAAAACGCCGACATACGGCAGGTTGCGGTATTTTTCGGCA
>JAISTA010000226.1 GCA_031272845.1 Oscillospiraceae bacterium | reverse complement strand
AAACCGGCCTTGCGCAGACAAAAGAGGGGCGCGACAGGAGCTTTGCGGAGGTCGGGATTACCCAAACAGAGCTTGTTTTCTCCGGCGAATCCTCAGAAGACGCAATTGCGGCAGTCTCAGCCGCCGCAAAGGACGCGAAGGCCGACGTGCTGATTGCCTGCGGCGGCGGAAAGGCAATCGACACCGTAAAGGCGGCGGCGGTTGCTATCGCGCTGCCGTTTGCCGTTGTGCCGACAGTTGCGTCAAACGACGCGCCCTGTTCGTCAGTCTCCGTTGTGTACCGCGAGGACGGCTCTTTTGACAGACTGCTGTTTTTGGGACGCAACCCGGATTTGGTGCTTGTTGACACAAAAATCATCGCAAACGCGCCCGTGCGAATGCTCGTCGCCGGAATGGGCGACGCTCTCGCGACGTATTACGAAGCCGTCGCCGGAAAGGCGACAGGCGCGGTAAACGTACCCGGCGGGCAAATCCCGGAGACCGCGATAACGCTTGCGCGGCTCTGCCGGGACACGCTACTGGAATTCGGAATCGGGGCGATACTTGCCGCTCGGAAAAACGTCGTAACCCCGGCGCTGGAGCGCGTAGTCGAGGCGAACACGCTGTTATCCGGCGTTGGCTTTGAGTCCGGCTCCGTGGCGCTTGCGCACGCTCTTTCCGAAGGCCTGACCACAGTCCCCGCCGCGCACAAATATCTGCACGGCGAGCTTGTCGCGTTCGGACTGCTCGCGCAGCTGATACACGAAAACACGCCGCACGCGGAGTTTTCCGCCGCGTACGGCTTCTGCAAGTCCGTCGGCCTGCCGACGACGCTTGCCGAGATTGGGATCACAACAGACGAGGAGCTGATGTCTGCCTGCAAAATCGCGGCGGAGCCCGGCCGCCCGTCGCATAATCTGCTGAGCCCCGTCACGGCGGAGTCAGTCTTTGCGGCATGCGTGTCGGTTGACGCGATATCGGAGCTGTAGGAGCTGCTTTGGAGAAGAAGCGAGACTCGATTTAGAATTCCGCTCTCTAAAAAGGGGAAGCCAATGCAAAAATCAAACGCTCCCCTTTGCGGTGAGGACAGGGGCCGCCCTTAAAACGGCAGAGCTGACACAGGCACAGTTTGCGTTGCCCGCTGTCGTTTCTCGCCCGGGAAGCGCGGATTGAAATAAGACAGACGGCAGGACTAAAACGCCGTTACAGGGGGCGCTCCTCATCTGAGAAGCGCGGATGTAATTGGACTAGTGAAAATTACCAAGGGATGCAATATGAAAAAAGTTATATCAGTATTTATGATTTGTTTGCTGCTTGCCTCAACGGTCGCTTGCGGAAAGCTCGCATCAACACCAACCGCGACGCCGACGGCCACGCAAACTCCAACTCTGGAACCTGTCAAAGTTGGGGATTTAGTAACATTTGGCGGCTATATGTGGCGAATACTCGACCAAAGGGGAACTGACTACCTGATAATCACAGAAGAGTGCGTTGCGATAATGCCGTTCAATGAGCCGCGAGGAGAAACCAATTGGGAGAATTCGACGTTGCGGAAATGGCTTAATGAAGATTTTTATAATAATTTTAATCTCGAAGACAAAAGCCGTATAGTCAATGCTATTTATAAGGAAGCTACCGGGCACCTGCCCACAACAGAAAACGGGAAGGGGTTAAAAGACTACATATTTTTATTGACAACCGCAGAGGCTAAACGGCTTTTTGCCGATGACGCATCACAGGCGGCGAAATTTGAGGGCGAAAGTGTTTTTTGGTGGCTGTCATCGTCTGGCAAAACACGTGAATTTGCAGCTCTAGTTTGGGATATGACTGGTGGCGTCCACGAGGACGGGTATTATGCTTATCTTGACTTTGTAGGTGTGCGCCCTGCGATATGGATAACGCGCGGCGAAGCGGACAGCGTTGTTACGCAACAAACACCAACCGCAATGCCGCCTGCCTCACCTGACACAACAACAACCCTAGATTTAACTGGAACTAACGTAACCTTGACAGTAAAAGGAAATTGGACGGAATCCGGTGAAGACAGTTATTTATCTGACGACGGAAAGCTTCTGACAATTACATCTACTAACATCGGAGGAAAGCTTATGCAGCCCGGGTTAGATGAGTACTGCGATGGAATGATTGAGGCGATTAATGAATCCCCGGATATGCAAGTTATCGAGCGGCTATCAGATGCAGAACTGGTTGAAAGGTCTGTTGGGGTAGAACTACATACTTCAATGAGGCGTTATTTACTTACAACAAATATCGACGGCACTGAATGCGCGGGAGTGTTTTTTGTTATACAACAAAACGGATATTTGATTTATGCGTCACTCATACCAATATTCGGAAACGAACAGGGCGCTATAACGACGCAATACCTTACTGACCATATAGTCAGCGTTGGAACCGTCGATTAATTTACCGCAGAAGTAGATTGACTCGTGGCGATAAAACCCTTAAGCGTTCGTCGGTTGTCGCTCTTTGTTTTGAAGCGCGTTGATTGAAACGACCTGGCCGTTGGCAATGTCCCTTTCGGAAATGCCGCATTTCTATCGGTTGTACGAATTGGAAACACCGCAATAAATTTACGTTTAATCAAGGTTAATTTTCATATGGCAGCAAACATAAAGCTGAAAAAACAGGCGTTTCGTGAGCAGGTGTTCGCGGAAATCGCGGCGTTCTCCGAAGACGAAATTGCCGCGAGCGATAATGCCGTGTTTGAGCGCCTGATCTCGCACCCGAGGTACAAGGCGGCGGAGTGCGTGATGTTCTACTACAGCGTAAACCGCGAGGTCGAAACGCACCGCGCCATTGAACACGCCCTTGCGTCGGGAAAAACGACAGCGCTGCCGCTATCGTACCCCAAGGGGATTATGAAGCCGAAGATAATCGCGTCTTTATCAGACGCGAAGCCGGGACGCTACGGCATTCCCGCGCCGGACGAGACGGCGCAGGAGTTGCCCTTGAGCGAGCTTGACCTTGTAATAGTACCCGCTCTCGCGTTTGACAAAAACAATTACCGGCTCGGTTACGGAGGCGGCTATTACGACAGGTTTGTTGTGCGGCTGGACCGCAGGAAAACGTATCTGCTCGGTATTGGGCGGCGGGAGCTGCTTTTGCCGAAGGTCCCGCGTGACAGACACGACTGCAGCGTTGACGAGGTTATTTTAGGCTAGGCGTATAAATACCGCATACCGCGTAATATAATTGTGTAGCGGTTTTTTGTCCGTCTTACTAATAATGCTGAAGCAAGGAATTATGATTCGAGAGCTGAATTCAAAAATTTGCCCTGAAATGAGCTACACGCGGCACGGCAGCGGCCAAACGCGCGTCTTTTTTCTGCACGGCTG
>JAISTA010000202.1 GCA_031272845.1 Oscillospiraceae bacterium | reverse complement strand
AAATATCTGAAAAACCTCATCGTGACAGCAAGCCTGTTTGCGGTGAGCTTGCTTTTCGGACTTTTAGGCGGAGGCTTTGCCGCTGTACTCAAAATAATACTGCTGCCAATCGTGGGCGCGGCGGGTATACTCGCCTACCTTTCGTTTTACTGCAAGTCTGAAATACAATAACTATATGTAATTCAACAGAGAACAGAAAAAATGAACCGAATAGTTACCAAAAGCATAACGTCAATTCTTGCGGCGGCGCTTATAACGCAAATTTCAGCTCCCGCCGCCGCGGCTGTCGCCGAAGACATAAGAAACCGCCCGAGACGGGTGGATTTTTCACGCCCCGCCGCAGTTTCTGCGGCTTTTTTTGTTGAGGACGAAAAGGAACCTGTACTGCGGGAGCCGGAGCCATACTATGAAACGGACGCGATTGACGAATCAAGGATAGTCGCGGCGGATGATTCGTCCGTGACGCTTGCTGTTGCCGAGGATTCATTTGTAACGGAGGTCGGCGGCGAGAAGACGGTTTTTCTTGACGAGCAGGACAATGTTCAAAGCGTGGATAACACCCTTGTGCAAGCGCATTCCGGCGGCGCAGACGTTTACGAAAACGCGGCGGGGGTTTACCGCGTGGAGCTTCCGGCGGAGCTTACGGAAAATCGCGGCATAAGGCTGACGCGGGACGGACGGACAGTTGAGCTGCGTCCGGCGGAAGGGGACTTTTCGCAGTCTGTCGTAAACGAAAACGCGCTGCTGTACAACAACGTATTTCCCGGAATCGACTACCAGTATACGGTGCTCGGGCGGAGCCTGAAGGAGGATATTGTCCTGCGCTATCCGCAGGAGCGGTACGAATTCAGGTATGAGGTTTCGGCGCAGGGACTGCAAATTGCCGAGACGGAGGGCGCAATCGCGTTTTACGCCGAGGATATGTACTCGCCGGAGTTTTTGCTGTCAGCTCCCGCGATGCTCGACGCCTCGGGCGCTGTTTCCCGGGATATTTACCTGAGCCTTTCCGAGGAGGACGGCAAATACATCGTAACGCTCCGCGCAAACGCCGCTTGGCTGAACGCGCTGGAGCGCGCGTATCCGGTGCGGCTTGACCCTGAGCTTGTCGCGCTCGGGGATTCGGATATTGACACGTACACGGTGAAAACGCGCTACCCGAATTTGCCGCAGGGCTCGTCACACATATATGTCGGGTATGACGACGGATACGCTTCCGGCAATAACAGCGATATTTCCAATTCCGGGCTGTTTATTTGCCGCACCTTTGTCGCTGTAAACTACGATTTTTCGCAGATTCCTGAGGACGCGGTAATTGAGAGCGCAGTGTTTAAGCTTTATCAAATCTCCGGTTGGTCGGGCGGCAACACTACAATAGGCGTGTACCGGCCTGATGAAGCCTGGAGCAGCGGCGTTACGTGGGACATGCATACGGGCTTTACGCTCACGGACATGCTTTCGCGCACAAGCACAAGCGCGGCGGCAGGCGCGTGGCTTGAGCTTGACGTGTCGGAGCTTGTCGCGGGGTGGGTGCACGGCGAGTATGACAACACAGGCTTTGTGCTGATTGCGGACGACGACAGCAAGCCTGCCGACGAGGCGGCGGCGCTGGCGCAGGCCGAGGAATTTGCGAACAGCCGGCTCTACAGCCAGTACGCGCCCGTGCTTGAAATTAACTGGTCGCGCCTGAAGCCGATTGCCCCGAACGAACCGTCCTCCGAGGAAATTAACCTGCGCCCGATGACCGAAAAGGACAACACGGGCAAGCAGCTTTTTGACGCGGTGTTCGGCGATTCGCTCGGAACGCCCGGCGCGGTTGTCAGCTACAAAATCCTTGAGGGCCGCAATACGGCGGCAGGAACGCCTGTTGGTTCAGGCTCCGCGGTGGCCGCCGCGCGGTATCTTTACCCGAACAGCAAAGACTTTGAGGCGGCGTTTCCGAACGCGAACCGTTACCGGCGTTATGAATCCAACTGGCAGACGGCGCTTTTTACAAGGCTCGGCCTTGAGTACGACAAGATATATCATCTTACTGCCGACGTGACAAAGGACGGCGCGTCCGTTGCCGCCAAGTCTGACAATTTCCTTATTTACCAGGTAAAACAGCACGACACCGTTCCGTTTTTGGCAAAGCACTACGGCGTTGAGATAGACACCATAAAAGCGGACAACAATATGCGGGACAGTCTGCTGGTGAAGAACAACACGATTTTCATCAGAAACCCGCAGACGGACGAGCCGTATAACCCGCCGCCGCTGACAGAAGATCAGATGCGCGAGATTGACGCGGCGCTTATGGGGCGCGGACTGCACTGCGAGTACGGCTTTGAGCCGATCAATTTCAACACGGGAAACTTTATTCTTGAGGCGCAGGACGCGGTTATTCCTGACCTTGGCGGAGATTTCGCGCTTGAGCGCACGTTTAACTCAAAGGGCGAAGCGGTAAACTCGCTTTTCGGCAGACGCTGGTCGTTTAAGTATTCGGAATACCTTTACCAGGAGGAGGACGGCAGGATAGGCTACGTCGCCTCTGACGGAAAAACGCTGCTGTTTACGCCCAGCGGCGGCGGCGGTTACACTTCACCCGCCGGATATTTTCTGACGCTTGAAAGGCTGCCGTATACCGGCACGGAAAACGTAGAGACAATCGGCACGGACGCTGACGGCGAAGAGATAATTAATGTCAGCCAAAAGCCCGTTACGCTGTATACGTGGCGGATAACGGACAAAACGGGCGAGGTAAAGGAGTTTTCCGTTTACGGTCTGCTGACCTCGGTGACGACGGCGGGCGGACTTACAACAAGCCTTTCGTACGACAGCTCGCTGTCGCTTAGCGGCATAACCTCACCCTCAGGCAAGAGCTACGGGATTGCGACGGACAGCTTCGGCAGAATCAGCGCGGTTACGCTGCCGAACACAAAGACGCTGCGGTATGAGTACGATGCGGCGGGCAACCTCATACGCTATACGGACGCCGAGGGCGAAGCCGTTATCTATACGTATGACGCACAGCACAGAATCACGCAGTGGTTTGACCAAAACGGCACAAGAATAATCGCCAATACATATGACGCGCAGGGACG
>JAISTA010000182.1 GCA_031272845.1 Oscillospiraceae bacterium | reverse complement strand
CACGGACTTGTCTATCGGGACAAGCTCGTAGGTCTCGGGGTTCATAAAATAATAAAGGTCGCCGTCCTGATAGGAATACTCCATAGACGCGCGCTCAACAAAGGCGTTTTCAAACTTTGCCGCCGGGTTAAAGGAGGTTTCAACGACCGCGCCGGTTATGACGTTTTTGATTTTTGTGCGCACAAAGGCCGCGCCCTTGCCGGGCTTGACGTGCTGAAACTCTATGACCTGCATAACCTTGCCGTCATATTCAAAGGTAACTCCGTTGCGGAAATCTCCTGCTGATATCATGGGGAAATTGACTCCAAAAAATGTGTTCGTAATATTTTTGGCATTATAAAGCCATTATTAGATTTATTGTAGCATACAAAACGCGATTTTGCAAGGGGGAATTTTTGGGTGCGCCCTCCGCCCTGCCCGCAAGCCCTGCACCTTGACACCGCCCCCTTTCTCGTGTTACAATACAGGTATGCAAATTCCGCTTATTCTAAGGAGGCCATAATGGCAAATCCAATCGTTGAGTTCAAAATAAAAGACAAGGGTGCGCTCCGTGCCGAGCTGTACCCCGAAACCGCGCCGATTACGGTTGAAAACTTCCTCAAGCTTGTTAACGACGGGTTTTATGACGGACTTATTTTTCACCGCGTAATCCCCGGCTTTATGGTTCAGGGCGGCTGCCCGACCGGAACCGGCACAGGCGGCCCCGGCTGGCAAATCAAGGGTGAGTTTTCCTCAAACGGCGTTGCAAACCCGGTAAAGCACTCGCGCGGCGTTCTTTCGATGGCGCGCTCGGCGAGGCCGGATTCCGCCGGGAGCCAGTTCTTTATTATGGTTGAGGACGCGCCTCATCTTGACGGACAGTATGCCGCTTTCGGCAAAATTATCTCCGGAATTGAGGTTGCGGACGAAATCGTCGCCGCCGAGCGCGATTATAACGACAAGCCGCTTGCCGCGCAGACAATCGAATCCGTGCGCGTTGTTTCGGAATAAGCGCTATGGCAGACGAAAAAGAAAAGGACGGCGGAATCGCGATTGAGCCTCTGCCGAAGGAAGGGGAGCGCGCGCTGCGAGAGCTTTCCGATGGAAAAATGGTAATTTCCCGCTCAGAAAATGACTTTTTGTACATTCTCGATTTTAACGGACAGTTCCATATGTGGAGCCACACCGTCGGTGCGCCCGGCGGCGGGCAAAAGCAGTTCCCGAAAAACGAGAAATATATCGCGACGGTTAAAAAAATCCCTGAAATCGCGGATAAGGTCTTTGTCGCGGAGTTCGACAAGTCGCTCAATATCTACGGCGTAATGTCAACCGCCGAAAGCGCGATTCTGGAAATGTACCCGGCGGGCGATCCGGATGCGGATTCGGACGTGGAGTTCCGCCCGTGGGACCGAAATGCCGACAAGCGGCGCGAAGCGGAGGACGAGGAGGCGCCCGTCATCACCTCCGACGGGGTTGACCCGTTCGGATATTTTGACGGCAACAAATATGTTGAATAACGAAAAACACGCAATCAAAACGCCTGTTGTATCCTTTGTCGCGTGGAGCGGCACCGGCAAAACGACGCTTATCGAAAAGCTTATACCGGAGCTGAAGTCGCGCGGGCTGCGCGTGGCCGTTATAAAGCACGATGCGCACAATTTCGACGTTGACAAGCAGGGCAAGGACACGTACCGCTTTACGGCGGCCGGGGCGGACAGCGTCGCCATAACGTCCGCGACAAAGGCGGCGGTTATGGTCTCTCACGGTCTTGAGCCGGAGGAAATCGTCGAAATGTTCCCGGAATGCGACCTTGTTTTGACCGAGGGGTTTAAGGCGGGCGGCTTTCCGAAAATCGCAATTTCCCGCGCGGAAATAGGCGGCGGCTTTCCTGTCGGGGAAAATCAGTGTATCGCTTTTGTGACGGACGAGCAGGTTCCGGAGAGCAAAATACCGGTGTTCCATATTGACGACGCGGCGGGCGTTGCGGAGTTTCTGATTCAGACATTTTTGCCGGGGTGCGGCGCGTAGGTATGGAAAGCGGCGGGACTCAGCCAAAAATAATTGTCATAACCGGCGCGACGGCCACGGGCAAAACGGTTCTTGCGGCGGCACTTTGTGTGTTAATCGGCGGCGAGGTTGTGTCTTCTGATTCAATGCAAATCTACCGCCGGATGAATATCGGCACGGCAAAGCCGACGGCGGAGCAAACGCGCGGCATTGCCCACCACTGCATTGATATTGCGGAGCCGGAGGACGATTATTCCGTTGCGGAGTACGTAAAAGACGGCCGCGCGGCGGTGCTGGATATTCTCGCGCGCGGAAAAATCCCCGTAGTGTGCGGCGGAACGGGTCTTTACACCGATTCTCTCGTTCGGGGCGGCGCGGATTTTGCCGCGAGGAACGACGCGCTGCGCCGGGGGCTTGAGCTTGAGTATGAGCGTGTCGGCGGCGAGGCAATGCTTGAGCGCCTTGCGGCAATTGACCCCGCTTCCGCCGAAAAGCTTTCGCCGAACGACAGAAAACGCGTTTTGCGCGCGCTTGAGATTCACGCGTTAACAGGCAAAACAAAATCCGAGCTGGACGCGCTGACAAAAACGCGCCCTCCCGAATTTTCGGCAAAATATTTCGTTCTGCACTATGCCGACAGGCAGGAGCTTTACGGAAGGATAAACGCGCGGGTAGACGCAATGCTTGCCGAAGGGCTTATCGCGGAGGTTGAGGAGCTTCTCGCCTCCGGAGTGCCGCGCGGCGCGACGAGTATGCAGGCAATCGGCTACAAGGAAATTGCGGATGAGCTTGCGCGCGGGCGGGACTTTTCGACGGCGGGTGAGCTTATAAAACAGCGCTCGCGAAATTACGCAAAGCGGCAGGAAACCTGGTTTCGCAGATACGAAGCTGCGGAGCGGATCGTTTGGCCGTCCGCGCCAAATGAGGCTGATATAGAGGCCGCCGCGCAAAACGCGGCTAAGCAGGTCTCAGACTTTTTACACACAGGAACATTGCTATGACGCGCAGAATTCAAATATCGCCCTCCCTGCTTTCCGCAGATTTTTCCGCTCTGCGGGAGGATATTGAAACCGTATCCGGCGCGGATATGCTGCATTTTGACGTTATGGACGGGCATTTTGTCCCGAACCTATCAATCGGCATACCCGTTCTGCAAAGCGTACGGCGGGTCAGCCAAAAAACGCTAGACGTACACCTGATGATTGAGCGGCCGGAGCGGTATTTTGACGCGTTCATCGCCGCCGGAAGCGATATCCTGACGTTTCATCTCGAGGCCGTGCCGGAGGCTGATGCCGCCGCGTTTCTGCGGCAAATCCGCGAAAAAGGCGCACTGCCCGGAGTTTCGATACGCCCGCAAACGTCCGAGGAGACGGTGTTCCCGCTTTTGGACGAGGCGGAGCTTATCCTTGTGATGTCGGTGAATCCCGGCTTTGGCGGACAGGGTTTTATGCCGGAGACGCTGCCGAAAATTGAGTCTCTGCGCCGCGAGATAGACAGGTGCGGACTTGCCTGCAAAATTGAGGTGGATGGCGGCATTAACCGCGAAACGGCAAAGCTTTGCCGGGAAGCGGGGGCGGACATTCTCGTTGCGGGCTCCGCTGTTTTCGGCCGACCTGCGCTTGAGCGCAACGCGGAAATTGAGCTTTTGCGGGGAGGAATTTAGCGGTATGGCGCTTTTTCCGGAGTCACTCGAAAACCTGATAAACGCGCTGTCGGCGCTCCCGGGCGTGGGGATAAAGTCCGCCGAACGGCTTGCGTTTTACCTGCTGTCCTGCCCGCCGGACAAGGCCGCCCGCCTGTCCGAGGCGATAACCCGCGCGCGCGATAAGATAACGCGCTGCCGCGTGTGCCAAAACCTGTCTGAAGACGAGGTCTGCGCTCTTTGCGCTTCCGAAACGCGGGACAAAACGGCCGTTTGCGTCGTGCAGGATCCCAAGGGCGTTATCGCGATTGAGCGCTCGCGCGAATACAATGGACTGTACCACGTTCTGCATGGCGCGCTGTCCCCAACGGCAGGCGTTTCGCCGCGCGACCTGACGATTGAGGAACTGCTGACGCGTGTATCGGCGGAGGGTTCTGCAATCGAAGAGGTGATTCTCGCGACAAACCCGGACGTTGAGGGCGAAACCACGGCAAACTACATCACGGGACTGCTGAAACCTGCCGGCGCGAGGGTAACGAGGCTTGCAAGGGGCATTCCCGTTGGCGGAAGCCTTGAGTTTTTGGACGACAGGACGCTGGGAAGGGCGCTTGAGGGGCGGAGCTGACGGAGCTTGCGTGAGAGTATATTCGAAGCCGCACTCGCAGGAATAGGATTCCTGTGGGGGTGGCTTTTTCGCTGAACGGGGGGGCGAGTGTTGTTTTATGGCGATTGCTTTGGGTTTGCGGCGGGGTTGGTGTTCTTTTGTACGGAAATCTTGCGGCGGGAACGAAAAGTTCTCTGTTCGGGGGCGGGTGCGGTGTTTGGAATAGGGACTCGGCTGTTCTTCGTCGATAAGCAAGAGCGCCTACGCGGCGGGCGGTTACTTTTTCCGGTTCGCCGGAAAAAGTAACCAAAAAGGGGCGACTTCTTTTCTCTTGAGAAAAGAAGCAAAATCGCTTTATGCCGGGCAACAGCTGGTGCTGCAATGTAGTCCCTACCCACACCGCGCAAAGTGCGGTAGTCGCGGCGAATGCTTCGGCACCGCCGCACACAAGGGCGAAGCCTGTCGCGGCGCTAAAGACTTAGGTTAGGCTACATGTTGGGGCGAACTGCGGTGGGGGTGGTAACCGGAAGGATGGTTCTGCTACGATTGCTGCCGCACGTTGTGCTGGAGATTGGTGCGTGTCCCGACGCAGCGAGGTGCGGGAACCTCATGTAGGGGACGCTGCCCT
>JAISTA010000168.1 GCA_031272845.1 Oscillospiraceae bacterium | reverse complement strand
AGATTTGCTTCTTTCTAAAAGAAGTCGCCCCTTTTTGGTTACTTTTTCCGGCGAAGCGGAAAAAGTAACCGCCCGCCGCGTAGGCGCTTTAGCTGTGAAAAGAAGAACAGCCGAGTCCCAATTCAAAAACCCGCACCCCGCCCCAAACAGAGAACTTTTCGTTCCCGCCTTAAGCTTTCCGTAGCAAAGAACATCATCCCCGCCGCAACCCCAAAGCCACCGCAAAAGCTTCACCCCGCACAACGCTTGCAATATGCGGCAAACAAGCCGCGCACCAACATTTCAGCCCGCTCTTACTTTTTAGTCTGGAAGCACAGCATTTGCAACATTGCCGCCGCAACCGCACCAAAGTACGGCAAAAATCCAACGTCAAGCCGCGTCAAGTCCCTGCCTATGTTCCCCGGATAAGCTCCACTTTATACTCCTCAACATGCTTTTTCTCCTGCGTTTCCCCTGCCTCATCCGTTGTGTACGTATACGTATATACCCGCAGCGTAACCTTATCCGTTATCTCTGCATTAGGATCATTAACACCCGTTCCCGTGGAAAAGCTCGGCGGGTAAAGGCCTTGCAGCGTCCACCTTGAGGCAAAGTGGCCAATATTGGCAGCCTCGTCCTGAATAAAGGCGTGATCCCGCCCGCCGAACAGCGAAACTCCCTTACTGTTAATCACATCAAACTCAATGGACTGCATAGCCCGCGTATCCGGTATGCCGCCGAAATTAAGCGTTGCGTAGGTGCCTACAGGCGTTTGCTCAAGCTTCAGCGACTCAATATAAGGGCCGTTATCAAGCTCAGGCTTGGGGAATTCGGCTGTCCATGTGTCCGGCTTTCTTTCTGTAACGTCAACGGAAATTTCGATTTCGGCCTTTCGCTGTGTTTTGAGTGAAGCGCTCATGTCCGGCATCAGCGGCCATTCTGAAAACACCGCAGCGTAGAGTGTAAAGGAGCGTCCCCAGTTAGTTTCGTTGGTCAGGGTGCTTAACCCTTCGCTGACTTCAACAAGCGTGCCGTCCTCCTCAAGAACGCCGCCCCAAAAATTTTCAATACAAATAATTCTTGTAAAGCCGCGCTCCGCCATAAATGCCGCAAGATTGAGGTCTCCGGCGTCGTGACTGCCGAAATAGTTACTGGCGGAGTTGTTCATATTAAGATTCGTCAGATGCCCCGGCAGCAAAAGCGTTTTGCTGTTCGGCGGCGTTGCCGTGATTGTGTAATAAATATCCCGCCCGTCAAAATACGTTTCCTGCACGGTGAAAATAACATCGCCGTAGTCGGTTGATACCGTGACGGTCGTTCCCGGTGTTTCGATTTGCTCCAGCTCCTCCGAATCCGCGTTGGCAAGAAGCGTTTTTGCCAAGTATTCTCCCAGCCCGGTTTGCGTTACGGCAAGCGCCGCGCCGCAGAAAAACACCGCGATTACAGCCGCCGCGAGCAGTACGGTCAGTCTTTTCTTTTTTGGCGGGGCAAGCGGCAGAACGGCAGCGACCGCGATTTTTTCCATAGCGGAATTTCTTATGTTTTCTCCCGACAGGTTGTTTTCCGCCTGTTCGGGCGCCGCACCAAGCTCCAGCCCGTCTAAAAGGTCGGATACGCGCTTAATCATTGTATTGTCCTCCGTTTGTAAGATAGGTTTTGAGCTTTCCGCGTCCGCGGGCAAGCTTTGTTTTAATAGTGTTTTCGTTGATTTCAAGCGCTTCTGCAATCACGCGCACCGATTGACAGTGATAGTAGTGGCGGATGAAAATATCGCGGTCGGTCTCGCCGAGCGAATCAAGCGCCGCAAGTACCAGCGCACGCTCGGCAGCTTCGGTGAGCTTTTCCTCAGGGGACTTGTCCGGCAGGTCAAGCTGATCCTCCTGCAGCTCAAGCTCAAGCCTTGACCCGCGCAATCGGCTTTTGGCGGCGTTTCTCGCAACCGTTCCGAGCCACGGGCGCAAGCTGCCGTCCGCGAGCGTTACGGCTCCGGCATTTTTCCACGCGCTGACAAAAACGTCCGCGCAAAGCTCCTCCATATCCTCTTTTGTGAGCCTCGCGGCGCAAATATTGTATACAATCGCGCTGACATAAGGAGTATATCGGCCGATAAGCGTGTCAAAGGCGGCGCTGTCGCCGCGCGATACTCTATGTATAAGCTTTTTGTCTGTGGGTGGGTTGTTTGTCATACTGTGTATTGTACCTGAGCTCGTGCGGGATGTCCAGCGGCGCGTTAGAAGCTTCTGTTATAATAAACGCAGCAGGCTGGGATTTGGTTTCAGGGCAGAGGGCTTTGTGGGCGGTTGTTTGACTTTGGCGCGAACTGTAGTGTGGGGGAGGGCTGCTCCCGTCTTAAGAATTTCGCCGAAAAGAACACCAACAACCCAAAGCAGCCCCCAAACAACCCCACACTCCAAAAAACAAAACCCCCGAAGGGCCTAAAGCCCTTCGGGGGTTCGCGTAATTACCGCACTTGCGCGGAGCCCTACTTCTTCCTATTCCAAATACCACGCGCAGCGTCCCTGGCCTTCCCTGCGGCAAACCGCAGACCGTCTGCCGCCGATTCCGCCGCGTGTTTGATGAGCACTCCTGTTCTTTTGACCGCGCGTGAAACGGCAAAGCCCGCCTTTCTCGCGGCGCGGCCTGCCGTTTTTGCGGCGGCGCCCGCCTTTTGCAGCGATAAGCTTGCCGCAGTCTTGGCGCTTGCCGCAAGCTTGCGGAGTCTCTGCGAATTCTCCTTTTCCTGCGGCTCCTCCGGTTCCGGCTCAATTCCCGGCAGCGCCAGCTCTGTCCAGCCCGGCGCAAACTCTTCTGTGTCTTCTGTGACGACCGCTTCCGTAGTCTCGGAGGCCGCATCCACCGCCTCCGCTGCCGCGAGGGCAGACTCAAGCTCGGCGGCGGCCTCGGGCTTGCTTTCGGTCTTCTGCTCCGCGTATTCAGGCCGGTACTCGCGCTGCGGCTCCTGTGCGGGCGCGGTGTCCGCCATAAGCTCCGCCAAATCCGGCGGCAGCTTGTGCGGCGGAATCTTTTTTGCCGCGCTTGTGCGGAAAACTACAATCCTGTGCTTTTTCATGAGATACCGCACACTGCACGCGGCATACAGTATCAGCGTCGCCGCAATCAGCGCCGCAAGGTACAGCGTTTCACTGCGCACGACCCAAAAGCGCAGTTCTGTCAGAAACAGCGCAAGCGAGTCTATCGCGACACTCTCGCGGATAACAGCATCGGTCTGGCCTAAAAGCTCGCCCTCGTAGATGAACAGAATTTTGCCGACTGTCTGCCCGTTTGACAGCGGCGCGGCAAATGTCTCCTCGCCCGCCGGGAAATCGTAAATAACGGAAACCGTGACGTCAGACAGCTGAATTCCGGCGGGAAGCAGGTATTCAATATCCTCCCGCGCGTATACCGATATTGTTTTCTTGCCGGAGCCGAATTTCACCGGCGGCGTTCCGACAATCTGCGCAGACGTCAGAACGGTTACCACCTCGTAGTTCAAAAAGTGCCAGTCCGACAGTGCGCGCACGCCGTCGAACACGGAAAAATTCTGCGGCTTACCCTCGGACTCCTTGTCCCCGAGTATGACGGCGATTGCCGAAAAGCCCTTTCGCTTAACGAGAACCGCCGCCTTGTAGGCGTGCTCGTCGGCGGTGGAGGTAAAGCCGAAGACCGTGCCCTCGATATAATAGTCGCTCCGGATGTTGCGAAACGGCAGCTTAGACGTGAAATCGCGCTGCGGAGAGAGGTTTGTGCGCTTGACGGAATACTCCCTTGTGCCCGCAAGAGCGGCAAAGTTGCCGTCAGCCGAAGCGGCGGAGAGGATTAAATACATATCCCGCGCGGTTGAAACGGCAGAGCCGTCCGCCGTTTCGCAGGGTGCCGTGAACACGGTGTTCGTCGCGCCGAGGCTTTGAGCCGTATCGTTCATAAGGCCGATAAAGCCCTCAACAGAGCCCTCAAGCGCCTCCGCCAGCGCATACGCCGCGTCGTTTGCGCCGGACACCGCGAGGATATACATCAGGTCATACACCTTTATTTTTTCGCCGGCCTTAAGCCCCGCTTTTTCGGTTGACTTTCCGGGCGCGGCGGCGACCGCGCTTTCCGTTACGGTTGTGTATTCCGTTCTTGTAACGCGCTCGCCTGTGAGCGCCCTTGCTGCAAGCAGCAGCGTCATAATTTCGGCGAGAGAGCCGGGGTCCGTTCTGGTGTTTTCGTTGCCGGTAAACAGCACGGCTGTTCCGTCTGACTTGCCGAACACGGCTGCCGTACCGCCGTAATCCTCGGAATACCCCGCCGCGTTTGCCGAAAAAGGCGCGAAGAGACAGGCCGCCAGCAAAAAGGCTGCGGCGGCCGCGCAAACGCGTGTTTTTCTTGCTCGGCTCAAGGCGGTTACTCCGGTTTGAGGTTTATTGTATACTATAGTCCTAGCGGGCTGATTTTTTGAGTGATTTTTTGTGCCGTACAAAGGCGGCGCGGCGAAGACA
>JAISTA010000113.1 GCA_031272845.1 Oscillospiraceae bacterium | reverse complement strand
GTATTCATAGGCAATGCCTGCGCCGCCGATCGTTTCGGCGATTATCGTGACCTCAGGGTCGTTTAAGACGACTGAAAAATCCTTGACCGCGTATTTAGCAAAACGCGGGTCGTCTATATCCCGAATATCAACGATGTATTTCAGCTCGACCTCGTCTCCCGCCTCGCGGGTGATTTTCTCCGAATTCATCAGGAGAACCTCGCCGGTTCCGGAGCCCACAACCCCGAAACCAAGTATAGCTACCTTAATCATTCTTGTATTTATCCTTTTGCGGAATAATTAGCTGCTATGCGCGGTGCCGCCGCGCCTTAAAAACAGCCGCCGCCGTTTTCGTGATACACAAAAGCTCTTGTGAATATGATTATATTACAGGCTCTAACCTTCAGCACTCTAAGACGAGTTTAATTATAACACAGTATGTTTAGAAATGCAAGTGCAAATAGGATAATTTACGCCCTCGCGTGGCTATTTGCCGGCGCGGTTTTAATCCTGACGGGAGGCGCCGTTTTGCGGGCGGTTCTGCCGTTTGCAACGGCTGTTTTGATTATAAAAACGTCGGTGCCTCTGCGCGCCGTATTTATCCGCGCGCTCAAAATGCCGAAAAAGGCCGCCGCACCGGTTGCCGCCGCCGTGACATTTTTGCTTTTACTCGCTCTTTTGATACTCGCCGCCGACAGGATAATCTTTGAATTTATATCGCTTTCGGGCGAGCTTCCTGTCATATCCCGCAAAATCGCGGAGATAATAAGCACGGTGGACGGAAAGCTGGAGGAGCTGCTGCTGGTTGCCGCGCCCGAGCTGCGGTCACTGCTGGAGGCCGGGATTTCCTCGGCGGAAAGCTCGCTTGTCGAAAAGCTGCAAAGTCTAGCGCCGGAAATTATCCTGTTTTTGAGCAGAACGGCGGCTTCTGTTCCAAAGGCGGTTTTGTTTGTTTTCGTAACGGGTATGGGAAGCGTTTTGACAGCCGGAAAAAGCGAGTCCGTAACGGCGTTTGTCAAAAAGCTTATGCCAAAAAAGGCGGCGTTTGCCGCGGGACATGTGTTTTCGGACATTAAGGCCGCCGCCGTAATGTGGATTGCCGCGCAGGGCAAGCTTGCGGGCGTTACGTTTGTAATCAGTACGGTGGTGTTTCTCATTCTGCGCGTGAAATTCGCGGTGCTGCTGGCGTTGCTGGTCGCGGTTGCGGATTTTCTGCCGATATTCGGAGCGGGGGTAATAATTGTCCCGTGGGCGGCGTATCGCTTGCTGACGGGCGACACGCCCGCCGGAGTATTTTTGTTGCTGTCCCTCGGACTCATGCTGCTGGTGCGCAACATTTTAGAGCCGCGCCTTGTCGGGAAATCGCTCGGACTGCCGCCCGCTCTCGCGCTCTTCGCGGCATACGCGGGGTTTATTTTCGGAGGGGTTATCGGTATGACGCTCTTGCCGATAGGCTTGCTTATCGCAAGGATTATTTACACAAGGAGCTTTCAAATTTTTGAAGAATCCGCAGGGAAAAAAGCCGCAAGGGGCGGCGCCGGGAAATAAACCGCCTATATTCAAATGCGCCGTCACCGGAATTCTCGCCGGGTGCGCAAACGGGCTGTTCGGCTCCGGCGGCGGTATGTTCATAGTGCCGCTGTACACAAAATGGTGCGGGTTTGACGAGAAAAAGACCTTTGCCTCAAGCATTGCGGTGATTCTGCCGCTTTCTGTCATGTCGATTGTTGTGTACGCGTTCTGCGCGGCGGTTCCGACAAAGCAGGCGCTGCCGTACATCGTCGGCGGGACAATCGGCTCTGTAATCGGCGGAAAATGCTTCAAAAAGGTTCCCGTAAACGTTCTGCGGAAAATTTTCGCGGCGTTTTTGATTTTCGGCGGCGCAAAGGCGCTGTTTTTCTCATGATTGGGGTACTTATCGCGGGAATCGCCGGGCTTGTCTCCGGGATAGTTTCCGCCTGGGGAGTCGGCGGCGGGACGATACTCCTAACGTACATTGCGGCGTTTACGGACACAAAGCAGCACGACGCACAGGGCATAAACCTGCTGTATTTTCTGCCGTCCGCCGCCATCGCGCTTATCACGCACATCAAAAACCGGATGATTATGGTGAGACCCGTTCTGGTGACGGCGGCATTCGGTGTGCCGACGGCGGTGCTGTGCTCGCTGCTCTCTCTGCGAATTGAGGGCGAGCTGATGAGGAAGATTTTCGGCGGGTTTTTGGTCGTGGTGGGGGTGTTTATGTTTTTTCAGAAGAGTAAGAAGGGAGAGGCTGTGCATAGGGTAGGTTAGTGGGTTGCGGCGGTGCGTTGGTGTTCTTTGCGACGCGAATCTATCGGCGGGAGCGAAAAGTTCTCTGTTTGGTGCGGGGTGCGGTGTTTGAAATAGGGACTTTGCTGCGCTTCGGCTCACTGCTGGAACGCCTACGCGGCGGCGGTTACTTTTTCCGCTTCGCCGGACATCGTCCCCAAAAAGGGGCGACTTCTTTTAGAAAGAAGCAAATCTTTTTTTATGCCGGGCACAGCTGGTGCTGCAATGTGGTGCGTTCCCACACAATGACAGGTGCGGTGGTCGCGGCGAATGCTTCAGCCCCGCCGCACACAGGGGCGAAGCTTGTGCGGGGCTAAAGACTTAGGTGGGATGGCTGGTGTGCGCGAACTGCGGTGGGGGTGGTGACCGGAAGGACGGTGCTGCTACGATCGCTGCCGCACGTTGTGCGGCAATGCGGTGTATCTCCCGGCGCGGCGGGTGTTGTGGTGGCGGTTGGTATTGCTTTCAGTGCAAGCGCGTCCCCCGCTACCGCAACGTTTCCGTAGGGGACGGCGTCCTCGACGTCCCTTGTCTGGTTCGCCGCCAGACTTTGCGTCAGACGACGTAACCGTCCGGCTTTGATACGGTCGGGTGCCATTGTCCTTAGGACGCGCTTTGCACGTCCTGTACGTGCGGGTGCGATGGTGTGAGCGGGATTTCTGGCGGTCTGTGCTGTAGGGGACGCTGCCCTCAGCGTCCCGTGCGTTTATTGTTCGGGTTTATTTGTTTTTAAACACAAATGCTGTGGTCTCGGTATTCCGTACGTACATTGTGCGGTTTCGGTGGTTCCAGGACGGCAAC
>JAISTA010000077.1 GCA_031272845.1 Oscillospiraceae bacterium | reverse complement strand
ATTAACGAGCCGATTGGCAGCATTGCCGCTATGGCGCTGAATGACAAGGCGCGTTTGGTTGGCAGTATGGGCTACTGCATCGGCAGATCATGGTGGGGAAACGGCTATGTTGCGGAAGCGTTATCGTCGGTTATCGGTTTTCTGTTTACGGAGGTTGGGTTTAACCGCATAAACGCATTTCACGACACGAAAAATCCTAATTCCGGAGTTGTTATGAGAAAGTGCGGACTGACGCTTGAAGCAGTAAAGCGGCAAGCCGGGTTCAGCAATCAAGGCATTGGCGACCACGCCGAATACGGCATTCTCGCGGAGGATTATTTTGCCGCCGCTCAGAAAGACACTTAAAACGCAAAGCCTAACATCTTGACTGCGGAATGCTCACCGGGTTTTTATTATGCGGAAGAAAGGTATATACGAGATTGAAAGGCAGGTGAAGCTGTGCACGGCCATACAATTCGCGATGAGCGGTATGTTGAAGCGTTTAGGCAGTTTATAATTGCCGAATACGGAATAGACGCCGTAAGAATTTCACCGGCAAAGCGCGGATATTACGGTGAAACCTGGAAGGTCGAAGCCTTAGGCAGCGCCTATTTTGCGAAGGTTGTCTATCCCGCCGCACACAAATCGAAATATCGCCGCAGCTTTCCTGTTGTCGAGCGGCTGACTTCAAGCGGTATTGAAAATATACCGCCGCTGCTTAAAACTAATAAGGGTAAGCTTTGCTCTGACTTCGACGGCGCTGTCGTCGGCGTGTTTAAGTGGCTGGATGGCGACAATGTGCAGAATGAAGACACAAGGATACCGGAATACAAAATACTTTCAAAGGTCTATACAGTTTCGGCAAAAGGACTTGACATACCGCAGCAGGTATTTGACGCGCAGGCGGCGCAAACCTTGCGCGATAACCTGAAACGTCTTGATAACGGGGAAGTACAGAGTTTTTTCAAATTGCACGCTGACAAAATTGAATGTTACGCAAACAGCTTGGCGAATTTATCAAAGCGTATCGCAAAGCTCAAAACGCCTAGATATATCACGCACGGCGACGCGGGCGGAAATATAATTGCAGGGACTGACGGACAATATTATCTCGTAGATTGGGATAATCCTATTCTCGTGCCTCCGGAGCGCGACGCTTGGTTTTGCCTGCATCGGACTTGTGCAACGAGCGCGTTCAACTCGGCGCTGCACGAAAACGGGATTGATTATACGCTTAATTTTGATATTATGGCGTTTTACTGCTATTATTTCTGGTTTGACTATCTCAATTTATATCTTGAAACATACTTTGAAAGCGGCGATGTCAACATCATACGCGAGATAAAAGCTTACCTGACCGGTTGGATAACCGACAATATGGACTTTGCGGAAAAGATAACGTGAGCGGCTTTGACCGCGAAAAAAATAATCCCGCAGCCGCAGTTTTGCGGGCAGCGGCACCGATTCCCGGACGCTCTGCCGCAATCCCTTCGCGAATTATTTTGTTTTTTTTCGAAAAGACTTGAAATAACTCTTTGCATTTGATATAATACTGTATAATGCGGTTTTGTTGCATTGTAATTTAGAAAAGTGTTTGCGGGGATTTTTTTGTTTGGGTAAGATTGTTGCCGTAACAAATCAAAAGGGCGGCGTCGGCAAAACGACGACTACCGTTAATTTAGCCAGTGCGCTCACGGCGCGCGGGCTTCGCGTTTTGCTCGCGGATATGGATCCGCAGGCGAACGCGACGACAGGAATGGGCGTTGACAAAAACGCGGAATTCGGGATTTACGACGTTCTTTGCGGAGCGCCGGCGCAGGACGCCGTGCGCAAAACGGAGTTCGGCGATATTCTCCCGGCAAACCGCGCGCTTTCGGGAGCGACGGTTGAGCTTGTCTCCGCGCCGGAACGCGAGTTTGTGCTGAAAAAGGCGCTTTCCTCCGTTAAGAATAAGTACGACTATATTTTAATCGACTGTCCGCCGTCTCTTGAGCTGCTGACGGTCAACTCGCTTTGCGCGGCGGATTCGGTTCTTATTCCCGTGCAGTGCGAGTTTTTCGCTCTTGAGGGACTGGCAGACCTGATAACAAGCATACGCCGCGTCAAGCAGAGCCTGAACCGCGACGTTGAGATCGAGGGCGTACTGCTTACAATGTACGATACGCGCACAGTTTTCTCACGTGAGGTTGCGCGTGAAATAAAGAAGTATTTCCCCGGAAAGGTCTACGGAGTTACGATTCCCCGCTCTGTCAGAATAGCGGAAGCTCCAAGCTACGGAGCGCCTGTTGTCAACTACGACCCGAGTTCACGCGGCGCACAGGCGTACCGCGAGCTTGCAGACGAATTTTTGAAGCGCAAATAATACACGGAATACGGATATAATAAAGATGGCACAAAAGAAACGAGGTCTCGGAACGGGACTGGACGCACTTTTCGGAGAAGCCGGAGCGGAGATTGAATCCGCCGCAAGCTCTGATTTTGAGTATATACCAACAGACAGGCTTGACCCGCGAGCCGACCAGCCGAGGCAGTATTTTGACGCGGCGGCGCTGGCCGAGCTTGCCGATTCTGTCAAGCAGCACGGGGTAATCGTGCCTGTCGTCGCGCGCAAAACGGACGGCGGCCGCTATGAGCTTATAGCCGGGGAACGCCGCTGGCGTGCCGCGCTAAAGGCCGGACTTGACAAAATTCCTGTGCGCATTATTGAGGCGGACACGCGCGGAGTCGCCGAGCTTTCGATGATCGAGAACCTTCAGCGCGAGGACCTGAATCCCGCCGAGGAGGCCGCCGGCTACAAAAGCCTTGCCGAGGACTTCGGCCTGACGCAGGAGGAAATCGCCGCGAGAATGGGCAAGTCTCGTCCGTATATTGCGAATACAATGCGGCTTTTGGAGCTGCCGGACGGCGCGCTTGAGCTTGTGAAAGCAGGCGAGCTATCCTCCGGGACGGCGCGCGCGCTTTTGCCGCTGAAAAACGCGG
>JAISTA010000174.1 GCA_031272845.1 Oscillospiraceae bacterium | reverse complement strand
CGACGATCGTCAGCCCGATAACGGTTTCAGACCAGCCGAGGAATTTTGCCAGAACCGTTCCGCTGTCTACCAGCAGCTTTGCGCCGAAGATGATACCGGCTGCGCCTATCAAAAACTTTGCTATGTTGGTGAGCTTCTCGCGGTTTGACGGTTTCGGGCGCTTTGAGGAGGTTTTCTTTGAGTCCGCGTCCTTTGAAAACTTGATATTAACAACCATTGATACGAGAAACAGCCCGAACAGCACGCACGACTGCCAAATCGAAAGCTTGCCGTTCTGCGAAAACCAGAACAAAAGCCCGGCCGCCGCAATCATAAGAATTGACTTTACAGAATACAGCCTGTCGCGGATACTGCCCGGCGTTACGATTGCAATCAGCGCAAAGCCCAGCCCAATGTTCGCGATTGGCGAGCCGACGGCGTTTCCGACGGCTATGCCGTTTGAGCCCTGCACCGTCGCTATAAGCGAGGTGAACAGCTCCGGCGCGGTTGTCGCAAACGAGACAAGCGTCGCGCC
This sequence comes from Oscillospiraceae bacterium, assembly GCA_031272845.1. Classification (GTDB taxonomy): domain Bacteria; phylum Bacillota; class Clostridia; order Oscillospirales; family Oscillospiraceae; genus JAIRRO01. The sequence goes on along the minus strand of JAISTA010000174.1, from coordinate 2,498 downwards.
GATAACCGCCTTTGGTATGCCCGAAACGTCCGACACCCAAACGGACGCGTCAACAAAAAAATCGCCCCCCTTGATGACAAGGGCAAGGCCGATAACAAAAATCAGAACTGCAAGCCAGGGGTTCATTAATGAAAAATACTCCGGGTAGTGGTTTATTATATTATTCGCGGTGCGGGGCGATTATACGCGGCGCAGGCACAGATTTGTATATTATAGCGCAGAGAGCGGGCCGTGTCAATGGGGAGGAGGAAAAAAACAGCGGGCAGCCGGCGCTGCTGCAAAAAAAGCGTTTTCGGCGGTGCGGGGACAAAAAATTGCGCAGAATTCCGGTGAAATTGATGCGGTTTTTTGGAAAAGCGCCCGCAACCACTTGTGTTTTATGTCTGACGCGCCCTTTTTGCGCCGAAATATGTGTGAAAAAGCGGTCTTCATACCGCCTTAACATCAAAATAATATCCTCGGTACTTGATTTTTTACGAAAAGCATATTATAATGTATGTGTAAACTGAGACGGACTGCTCTGCAAAATTTGCAGCGGCAAATTCAAACGTGCGTGTTTTTCGGTGCCTGAGGGCAAACTAACCTATACGGACACCATCCGACTACACGCAAATCAGGAGAAAATTATGATTACACAAACAAACGAACAGGGCACCATAACCATATCTAAAGACGTCTTTACGACGCTTGCGGGCGAGGCTGCGACAAACTGCTTCGGCGTTAAGGGTATGGTCGTTCGGTCGGCGGCTGACGGCCTGCTGCATTTACTGCGCCGCGAGGCTATGGGCAAGGGCGTTCTTGTTCGCCAGAATGACGACGACACCGTATCTATTGAGCTGCATATCGCGGTAGACCGCGACGTTAATATTTCGACCCTGTGCGAAAGCATTCAGACAGAGGTGCGCTATAAGGTGGAATCCGCCTCCGGCGTGACCGTGTCCGGCGTTGATGTATATGTAGATTCAATGATAATCGGCTGACGCGTCAGCCGCCGCTGTTCATTTAGGAGACAATATATTGGTTAATACCATTTCCGGGGCGATGTTTTTTGACATGGTTCAAAACGCCGCCGCCGCCATTGAAATAAACAAGCAGGAAGTAAACGAGCTGAACGTGTTCCCCGTGCCGGACGGGGACACCGGTACAAATATGAGCATGACGATGAACGCGGGCGCAAAGGCGCTGCGCGAGCTCGGGCACGCTCCGGAATCCGTTGCGGAGGCCTCAAAGGTCACGGCAAACGCCCTTTTGCGCGGCGCGCGCGGAAACTCAGGCGTTATTTTGTCGCTTCTGTTCCGGGGCATTTCAAAAACGCTTAAGGACAAAGACGAGGCGACTCCCGCGCTTTTGGCCGAGGCGTTCCAGAACGGCGTTGACGCGGCCTATGCCGCCGTTATGAAGCCGACAGAGGGCACTATATTAACAGTCGCGCGCATGGCGGCGGGAGCCGCCGCAAAAGCCGCCGAAGCAGACGGCGCGGATATTATTTCCGTGCTTACCGCAACGGTAAAGGAAGCCGATACGGCGCTTGCCGAGACGATAAACCAGAACCCCGTTCTCACAAAAGCAGGGGTTATTGATTCAGGCGGCAAGGGGTATGTTTATATCCTGGAGGCTATGACAAAGGCCGTGCACGGCGAGAAAATCACCGGCTCCGCCGTTTCCTCCGGAAAAGAAGCCGCAGATTTTTCGGAGTTCAACACGGAGGACATTACCTTTTCCTACTGCACGGAATTCATCGTCAGCCGCGAAAACGGCCGCGACCCGAACAACCTGCGCAAATTCCTCGACCCGATCGGCGACAGCATTGTTGTTGTGGACGACGAGGAAATCATCAAAACCCACGTACACACAAACGACCCCGGTCTTGTGCTCACGGAGGCGCTGAAATACGGTTCGCTTCTGTCGGTTAAGATCGAAAATATGCGCGAGCAGCACACCAGCAAGGTCATTGAGTCCGAAGTTGCCGCTGCCGCCGAACCCGAAAAGACGAATTTTGACACGCCGTCCGGCGCGGCGCTTCCAGAAAAGCGCTACGGCTTTGCGGTTGTCTGCCCCGGCGAGGGCACGGCGGCCGTATTCCGCGACCTCGGCGCCGATATTGTAATTTCCGGCGGACAGACGATGAATCCCTCAACGGAGGATATTTTGCGCGCGGTGGACGCTGTCCCCGCCGAAATCGTCTTTGTCGTGCCGAATAACAAGAACATCATCCTTGCGGCGGAGCAGGCGGCACAGATTACAAACCGCCTTTCCGGCGAGGAGTCTGACGGAACGGTTTCGAAAAAAATCGTGATTATTCCTTCAAAAAGCGTGCCGCAGGGCGTTTCCGCAATGCTCGCGTTTGAATATGACGGGAGCGCAGACCCCGGCGAGGAGCCGATTGCGCAGGCAATGACTGACGCGCTTGCCGGAACGCGCACATATTCCGTGACCCGCGCGGCAACAGACCGCACGTTCGACGGAATTGAGATCAAGGAGGGGCAGTTTATCGCCCT
>JAISTA010000071.1 GCA_031272845.1 Oscillospiraceae bacterium | reverse complement strand
AGCGTTCGCGCACACCACCGCACCAGTCGCGGTGTGGGTACAATCCCAATTGTAGCACCGCCGTCTGCCCGGTATAAAAAAAGATTTGCTTCTTTCTAAAAGAAGTCGCCCCTTTTTGGGGACGATGTCCGGCGAAGCGGAAAAAGTAACCGCCCGCCGCGTAGGCGCTTTAGCTTCGCCATGAAGAGAAGCTAAAACCCAATTTCAAACTCCGCAACCCGCCCCAAACAGAGAACTTTTCGCTCACGCTTGAAGACTTGCGTTGTAAAGAACACCCTCCCCGCCGCAAACCCAAAGCAACCGCCAAAACACCGGCATCCCCCCCCACGCCCTACCCTTTTACCAATGAAAGAAACCCCTCAGCAATTTTCCGGCACTGTTTCCGCCGTAATATTCTCGAATGCTGACAACGGTTATGCCGTTGTCAGGTTTTTGTGCGACGAGAACCTGCGCGTCGGCACGGCGGACAGGGAAATTACGCTTGTCGGAGTGTTGCCGGGTATCTCTCCGGGCGAGCTGCTGGACGTTACGGCGCATTCTGTCGTGCACCGCTCGTTCGGCGAGCAGTTTGAGGTGGACGCTTTCACGCGCCGTATGCCGACGACGGAGGCGGGAATCGCGGCGTACCTCGGCTCCGGTCTGATAAAAGGGATCGGCCAGGCTCTGGCAAAGAGAATCACGCAGCAGTTCGGTGAGATGACTCTGCGCGTTATTGAGGACACGCCGGAGCGTCTGCACGAAATACGCGGCATTACGCCCAAGCGCGCGCAGGAAATCGGCCGGAGCTTTGCCCAAATGGTCGGCATACGCAACCTGCTGGAGTTTATGAACGGGTTTTCAGCGCCCGTTACCGTAACGTCGCGGCTGTACCGCGCCTACGGCTCGCGTGCCGAGGCGCGTGTGCGGGACAATCCGTACAGCATAACAGAGGCGGAATTCGGCGGCGGCTTTGATCTGGCCGACGCGATCGCGCAGTCTCTCGGCTTTCCTGATAACAGCACGCAGCGCCGCGAGGCGGCCGTCAAGCTCGTTTTGCGCAAATACGCGGGACTGGGGCACGTTTATTGCCCGGAGGACGAGCTTTGCCGCGAAGCGGAGCAGTTTTTGTGGTCCCGAGGCGGCGCGGGAGACGTCTCCGCCACGGTTTCCGTTATGGTTACGGCGGGGCGGCTTTGCTCCCGCGAGGTAGCGGGGCAAAACGCGGTGTATCTGCCGGAGCTTTTTGCCTGCGAGCAGACAGCCTGCGACAGGCTGCTTGCGCTTTGCGCCGACGATGCTCCGATCCCCGAAACTGCGGCGCTTGAGGCTCTGCGCGTCAGCGCGCGGCAGGAGCGCATAGAGTACGAGTCGGAGCAGGAAAAGGCGGTTATGCTTGCCGCGCAAAAAAAGGTGCTTGCGATAACCGGAGGCCCCGGCACCGGAAAGACGACTACGCTCAAGGCGATCCTCGCTATGTTTGACGCGGCGGGGCTGAAAACCCTGCTCTGCGCGCCGACCGGCCGCGCGGCAAAGCGAATGAGCGAGGTCACGGGAAATCCGTACGCGTCCACGATACACCGCGCGATAGGCGCGCGCGCGGCGGCGGGCGACGACACGCTCGTGTTCGAAAACAACGCCGAAAACCCGATAAAGGCGGACTGCGTTGTGGTTGACGAGGCCTCGATGATCGACATCGAGCTTGCCGCCGCGCTGCTCAGCGCCGTGCCGGACGGCGCGCGCGTCATATTTATCGGCGACCGCGACCAGCTTCCGTCAGTCGGACCCGGCAGCGTGTTTGCCGACATTATCGACTCCGGCGCTGTGCCGGTCGTTTGCCTGTCGCGCATTTTCCGTCAGGGCGAGGGCAGCGGAATCGTCAGCGCGGCGCACGAGGTCAACAGCGGAAGTTACCCCGAAATACGCGGCTCCGGCGCCAAGGACGTCTTCTTTTTGCCGAGAAGCGGCGCAAACAGCATTGCGGAGACGATCGTCGGCCTTGTCGCCGAGCGTCTGCCGCAAAGGCAGGGCATTTCGCCCGACAATATTCAGGTGCTCACACCGACGCGAAAGGGCGCGGCCGGAACGGCGGAGCTGAACCGCCGTCTTCAGCAGGCGCTGAACCCCAAACAGGCGGGAGCGCCCGAATACACGCGCGGAGACACCGTTTACAGGCTCGGCGACCGCATTATGCAGACCAAAAACAACTACGACATTACGTGGGAGACGGCGGACGGGGATTTCGGCGCGGGCGTTTTTAACGGGGATTTCGGCGCGGTTACCGAAATTGACACCAATTTTGAAACGCTGACCGTGAATTTTGACGACCGCACCGTTACATACCTGTTCACCGAGCTGACGACCACCGAGCTTGCCTACGCCGTTACCGTGCACAAGTCGCAGGGCTCCGAATACAAGTGCGTCGTGCTCGCGCTGCCGAGGGTTTACTCAATGCTTGCCACAAGGCCGATACTTTACACGGCGATAACCCGCGCAGCGCAAATGCTCGTAATCGTCGGCGAGGAGAGCGTTTTCCGGCAGATGG
>JAISTA010000167.1 GCA_031272845.1 Oscillospiraceae bacterium | reverse complement strand
CTTGCCTCTGCTTGCAGCAAGCCAACAAACCCAAGCACAAACCAAAGGGCATATGCCAGAAATCCGCAGTGCGCCGTCACCCCACCCCACCGCAGCACAAAAGCCGGGTAAAGGACATGTCCTTTACCCGGCTTATTTTTTGTACGAACGCTATTGCCTTTGTTCGCTCCTACTCCTGCGCGTCAGGCGGCATGTCGTACACCGGGGCGTTTCTTTTTGCTATAATTTCGTCGCGCGCGGCGAGAAACGGCGCGAGATTTTTCGGCTTCCACAGCCGGGAAAGCTCCTGCGAGTAGCCGAAAATCGCGTTGGGATACATCTCGGCAGCGGTCGTGAGCACTTCGTCAGACGTTTTTTTGCCTGTCGGCAGAGACAGCGTTTTTCCGTCCGCAAAGCAGCAGATAAGCTGGAACGTTTTTCCCGTGGGGATGCCGTTGTAGCTGTTTTGCGTCACGCGCTTGTAAATCCAGACGAGATCCTCCCCTCGCCGCACATCGTAGCCGTAGGCACGCAGAAAAATTAGGTACGACCGCGTGAAGTATGCGTTTTTGAACGTGACTGTTGCGTAATCCTGAATTTCACGCGAGATGTTGTAGTTGACAACATCCGGGTCAGGGTTTCCCGCAAGAGCAAGCCGTTTGAAGCTCTTTGAGCGTTTTTCGTTTACAAGGGAGATAAGCGCGAACAACTGTATGATAAGGAAAACAAGCAGCACGGCCGAGGCGATGACAAACAAAACCCCTATATTCGCAGTGCCGTATGCAATGACGTATGAGGAAACATACTTCTGCGCCGTAAGCTCTGAAACCTCAAACGATTCGGCCACATCCGATATAAACTCAGAGAACATCTCAGCTTCTCCGGAGTTCCTTTTACGAACAGTGCCGCTAACTTCAAAATTTGCGTAATCATCGGCGGAGTAACGCGCCGGCATACGCACGAGGATGAACTGGTCGCCTGCGTCATAATAAAAATATCTTACGGTGACCTTATTGTCCTCCGTTATGTACCAGTACTGCACGAAATCATCCGCCGTCGTCTTAATGCGCTTAATGTTTTTGTTGTACAGCGTTTCCAAATCTCCGGCTGTTGTAAACTGCTCGCCGCTGCCGAAAATGTTGGACAGCCGCGAGGGGCCGCCGACAAAAAAGAAGACCACGCCCCAAATCACCGCGACTACAAGGAACAGTACCAGCTTGCGCTTGAAAATGCGTTTTGCCTGTTGTTTTGCGAAATTAAAGTCCATATTGTTTCTCTCCTTATTTTCTCCTAAAAATTACTTATTTAAAACCACAGCATAGCTGAAAAGACTTACGATAACCCTGTACGAGCGCGTTTTATACCCATTGCCCTTGCGCACCGTCCCGGGTTCTTGAAGCTCTCGCGAAACGCTGTTGTTGACATAGGCGGGATCCATATTACCCGCGCGCGCAAGCGCCTTGTAGCATTTTAAGCGCGTCTCGTCAGCCAAAGAAAAAAATGCAAGCAGTAAGGCTAAAAGCGAGATAAGCGGCAACGCGAGTAATGTGAAAAAGAAGATTTTTTCAGCAACGAACCTGCCGTCGTCATACACTATTACAATGTCTGACACCATATTACGCGCCTCAGCTTCAGAAATGCCGTAATGCGTTTTTATCTGGGCCGCCAAATCGGCAAAAACCTCGTCCTCTTCGTTGTTTTGGAGCCGCACGCGGCCGCAAAGCTCAACCCCCGAGTAGAAGTCCTCTGTGTAGCGCGCCGGCATGCGTATTAGAATCACCTTGTCTGCGTTAAAATAATAGTACCTTTCGGCAAATTCGTAGTCCTTTTTACCCGTTGAGGTATATATCCAGCCAAAGTCGTACATTTCGTCTACCTGTATGCGGATTTGCAAGATTCCCTTGTCGTAGCACTCCTCAAGCTGCGCGACTGAATTAACCCGTTCGCCGCCGTCAAACATACTGCGCGCACCCGCAAATCCGCCCAAAACCAGGAAAAACACCGACCAGGCGGCGCACGCAATTAAAGCCGCAAGCAGCTTGTTTTTGAAAATGCGCCGTGCCTGCTGCTTGGCGAAATTATATTCCATAGCGTTTATCCCTTTTTGCAAATGAAGAGTCTGCGCCGCGTCCTACTCCCACGCTCTTGTAAAGCCGCGAACGCCGAGCGGGCGGGTATCGTCCCATATTTCCTTTGCGTCGTAAAACCTGGAGTACCGCTCGCGCTGATTGCGCAGAGTTAAGCCGCCGCAGAGCATTCTGTCAACAGTGACGGCTGAGACTGACTCCTTGAGCTTAGAAAAGGCCTCCTTTCCGTCGGCGCAGAAAATGCGGAAGCCCTGGCTTTGGTAGTACAAAAAACACTCGCCCGGAGTGCCCGTATCCTTGCCGTCCAGCCGGTTGTACATCGGGTAGGTCACGATTTGGGTCGAGCCCGTCAAGGGCGCGACCTCGCGCATCCAGCGGTCTAAATCGGCGGAGGCCGCCTCAAGCTTTGTCTTGGAAAGAGCCGAATGCGCATATGTGTGGCAGGCAAAATACCAGCCCTCGGCCTTGAGCTTTGTAATAACGGGGCGCACAGCCGCGATTTCCTTTTGTCGCGCCTCCTCAAACTCCGGCGAAAGGTCCGTGGTGCTTGTGTTTGTTCTGTAGCCCAAAACGCCCTGATAACCGGTCAGGGATATGCAGCCGCGCGCGCCGTTCAGCGAAAAATCAGGATGCTCGCGGCAAAATTTGTCCAGAATCGCTATTGCGTCCAGATCCTGCGTGACGACGTCATTCCCGTCGGGGCCCTTGCCGTAGCTCCAAATCTCGCCGTCGCGCCCGATGATGAGCTTTTGCATAAGGCCGTTCGCGCGTTCTGAATCGTAATAATTTATGTCGTCAAAGGACAGCACAACCGGCTTTTTGTCCTTGGGAACCATAAGCGCCGCCCTTACCATACGGTACTCACCTGCCGGATTCCGCTCCTCCGCCCAAACGTCGTTCATATTGACAAGAATATAATTATTGTCGTAAAGCGACTGCAAAATGCGCTTAAACTCATCCGCCGTGAGCTTATACCGGTCAAAATCCGCCTCGTATTTGTCCCCGTCAAAGGCAAGCGCGGGATAAGCGATAACCTGATTAAAGAAAAGCTGCTCGACAACACCGCCGTAGCGCACGATCGGCACCTCCTCGGGTGTCGGCGTCGGCGGTTCGCTCGGCTCCTCGGTTTCGGCGGGCGCGGAGGTTTCCGGCGTTTCAGACGGGCGGGGAGGCGCTATGTCTATAAAAAAAGGCCGCACAAGAAAAAACAGCAGCGTGCCGACTACAGCCGCAAGGGCACACCGCAAGACTATCGCCCGCGTGTTTTTCGGCGGACGGTAGGTATTCGTTGTACCTTGTTTTTTTGGTGGTGGTGCTGCCATTATTTGAGCTGAATGCTATGTATCCTGATTTTCAAATGCAACGCGCGTTTTTTGTAAGAGACTCTACAGCCCCTCAATCAGCCGGAAGCGCACAAAGCCCCCAGCCTCGTTTATCTCCAAAACAAATTCCGGCACGGCGGGAATCTGAACCTCGCCGCTCCGCGCCGAAACGACATAAACGTCATTCGACGGCAGGCTGTAGTAGTCGGAAATTACGCCGAAAGCTTCGCCGTTTTCGTCCCGTGCCGAAAGTCCGAGAAGATCCGCGACCATATGCTGACCCGGCTTGAGCGGCGCGTCCTCCTTTTTGAAGAAAACTGTACTGCCGCGCAGAGCCTCCGCCTTTTCGTGCGTGTCAACGCCGTTCAGCACCGCTATAACCGCGTTTTTGTGGACGCGTGCGGAGCTTTTGTATTCGGTCTCCCCGACCGTCAGCCGGGGCAGCGCCGCCAAAAACTGCGGCGTGGACGTATACGGCGTGATTTTCACCTCGCCGCGCAGTCCGTGTGTGTTTGTTATAACGCCGCCCTCGTAAAGCCGCCCGACGGTCTTATCAGACGCGGGGCTTTCCTCCGGCGTGCCGTCAGTCAAGGATGTCAACAGAGACGCGAACGCCCTCTTTATGCGCGAACGCGTTCATAAAGGAGCGGATTTCCTTTGCAACGCGGCCGCCCTTGCCGATTACCTTGCCCATATCGCCGGGGCCGACGGACAGGCGCAGAGTTATCTCACCGCCGCTGCCGACCTCTTCGACCCGAACCGCCTCGGGGTCTGATACAAGCCCCCGCGCGATGTATTCAAGCATTTCTTTCAGTTGATTTTCCTGTGCTGAGCCGATAAGGCTTAGGCTTTGACTTTTTTGATGAGTGCGCGGACTGTATCCGTCGGCTGTGCGCCGTTTTTGACCCAGTAATCCGCACGGTCAATATTAATCTTTACCGCTGCGGGATTGACAGTCGGGTCATACGAGCCTATTTCCTCGATGAAGCGTCCGTCACGCGGCGCGCGTGAATCCGCAACGACAATTCTGTAGTAAGGAGCCTTTTTCGCGCCCATTCTGCGAAGTCTGATTTTAACCATTGTAGTGTACCTCAAATATGTTGATTGTATAGTCAATTAACTTGAAAAGCGGTTTGGATTTGCGCGGATATTTTTTGCATTGCCAGGATGAGGACGCAGACGTGTCGTAACCCGTCAAGGACGAAGACGAAGCAATGCGGAAAATAGACCGCAAAGGCGAACCGTTTTTCAAGTTAATTGACTATATGTGCAAACTTAAACCGCAAGCCGGGGTTGTTGCGCCCCGACTTGCGGTATATAAATGTCGGTTAGTGGATGATGACGTTCGTCAGCCCCATGTCTTCAAGCTGCTTTTTGCGCATTTCCATAAACTCGTTGGACGGCGCCGTCGCCTCAAGCACCGGGTGGTCGCGGCCTAAGCGCTCCCATTTCACGACGCCAAGATTGTGGTACGGCAGCAGCTGCACGACCTCGACAGCGTCTCCGAGCTCCAGCACAAATTTGCCGAGCTTGTCGAAATTCTCTTCAGAGTCGTTGTACAGCGGCATTACCGGCACGCGGATTTGGAATTTGCCGCCCGCCTTCGCGATTTTGCGCGCGTTCTCCAGAATCAGCTCGTTCGGCACGCCCGTGCCGCGCTTGTGCATTTCAGAGTCCATATGCTTTAGGTCGTACAGGAAAAGGTCTGAATACGGCAGGATTTTTTCGATGACGGACCACTGCGCGAGCCCCGTTGTGTCAACCGCCGTGTGGATTCCCTCCTCCTTGCACGCTATGAGGAAGTTCAGCAGGAATTCCGGCTGGTTAAGGCACTCTCCGCCGGAGACCGTAACGCCGCCGCCCGAGGTGTCGTAAAACGGCTTTTCGCGGCGGATACGCTCCA